>NZ_JBHWUI010000034.1:27990-61198 GCF_042737525.1 Kitasatospora sp. NPDC059973
GAACCGGCTCCCGAGCCCGCCCCCGCCCCCGCAACCCCCGCCCCCGCAACCCCCGCAACCCCCGCAACCCCCGCCCCGGAAGCCCCCGCCCCCGAAACCCCCGCCCCCGAGGCGCCCCGCCCCCGCGACGACTACCGCGAGGTGATCGGCCGCATCGTCCGCAGCGCCGACGCCGGGGACCACGCCGCCGCCACCGACCTCGCCTTCGCCCTGGAACTGGAGGCGATCGCCGAGCACGGCGCCGTCTCCGCGCCCGTGCTCCAGGTGCGGCAGGTCCGCGCGCACGTCTGCCGGCTGGCCGGGAAGTCGGTCGAGGCGGCGGACATCTACCGCGAGGTGGCCCTGACGCTGCTGCGCTCCCAGGGCCCGGACTACCCGGAGACCCAGCAGGCGGCCACCAACGCCGAGGCCTGCTGGCGGGCGATCGCGGACCGCGCGGAGGCGATCCGGATCGCCCCCGAGATCATCGAGATGCGGGCCCACCTCCCGGGCCCCGACGGGCGCAAGCTGCGCGCCGCCGAACGCCACCTGGCCCAGCTCGCCGCCCCCCGCCCCGACCCCGCCTGAGCCGGCACCCAGACGCACCGCCGCACCCGGCTCCAGGCTCCCGGCGCCCGGACCGGCGCTACCGGCCCGCGAGGGCGTGCACGAACCTGGCGGCGTCGATGGTGCCGAGCCCGCTGGCGAGGTCGTAGCCCTTCCCGGCCCGGTAGCCCGTCACCGTGTCCCAGGAGTTGTCGCCCGCCGTCACGTCGACCAGGCCGCTCCACTGCTGCGGGAGCAGGGCGAGCCCGTAGAGCCGCCCGTTGAGCTGGCCGAGCCGGCGCCCGGCGAGCTGGTCGGCGAGCGCGACGACGCCGGAGAAGATCGGGGTCGACTCGCTGGTGCCGCCGGTGATGTGCCAGCCGGCCGTCGCCGGGTCGTAGGACTCGTACGTCCAGGCCGCGCCGTCGACCGCCGCGCTCATGCTGAGGTCGGGCGTGCCGCGGTGGTTGCCGGTGACGCGGGCGACGCCGGCCTGGTACCAGGGGCGTGCGAAGACGGCGGAGGTCCCGCCGCCGCCCGCGCCCCAGTTGTCGTGCCAGACCTGGTCGGGGGCGGTCCGCCGGCCCGCGTCGTCCAGGCTGAGCCGGGTGCCGCCGACGGAGGTGACCAGCGGGTCGGCGGAGGGCCAGGAGTTGACCCTGTCCGGGTAGAGGTCCTCGCCGTTGGCCTGGTAGTCGGTGGCGCCGGTGTCGCCGGAGGCGGCGAGTACGGTCACGTCGTGCGCGGCGGCCTCCTGGAAGGCGTACCGCAGGCCGGTGAGCGAGCTGAAGTCGCCCTTGTCGAAGCCGGGGAAGGTGTTCTCGGTGGCGCCGAAGCTCTGCGAGATCACATCGGCGCGGCCGGACTTGATGAGGGCCTTCTCGGCGTCCATCATCTCGGGCAGCCCGGTCGTCCCCTCGGTCTCGGAGACGCCGGTCTCGACCAGGATGATGTGCGCGCCGGGGGCGACGGCGTGGGCGTACTCGACGTCGAGGGTGCTCTCGCCGGCCCAGCCGGTGTGATCGGGGTTGGTCGGGTCGAAGACCGGGACGTCGCCCCACTTGACCACCTCGACCTGGGTGTCCGGGATGCCCCACTGCTTGTCGAAGACCTCCAGGTCGTGCTGGATGGTCGGGGAGCCGAAGGAGTCGACGATGACGATCGTGCGGCCCTTGCCGGTGATGCCCTCGCGGTACAGCGGGTCGAGGTTGTAGGCGGTCCGGTACTGGAGCGGGGAGTAGCAGTGGATGCCGATCTGGCTGACGCACTGGGAGGTGGGCAGGGGCGCGTCCCGGCCGACGGCGCTGATGTGTCCCGTCGAGGCGGGGCGGACGTGGACGCCCGCGAGGCCGGCGGCGGCCGCCGGGTGGACGGCCGGGACGCCGAGCGTGCCGGCCGTCAGGGCGGTGGCCCCCACGGCGAGCAGGGCCAGGGCACGGCGGAGGGTGGCGGGGCTGCCCATGGGACTCCTTGGGACGCAGGGCCCGACCTGGACCGGTCGGGGCGGTCCGGCCATCCCATCGACAGCAGCATGATCATGCCATAGTCATTCCGTACCCGTCGGCATGCTCGCGCAGGCCACCGGAAAGGGTAAAGACCGTCCCAGGTGAAGGTAACCCACCACCCGGGACGGCTATCTGACGAAACGTCAGAAGATCTCAGCGTGCCCCACCGTTGACGTACAGCGTCTGCCCGCTGACGTAGGAGGCGTCCTCGCTGGCGAGGAAGGCGACCACCGAGGCGATCTCCTCCGGCCGGCCGACCCGCCGCAGCGGCGTCCGGGCGGAGACCTCCGCTTGGTGGTCCTCGGCCGTCGCGCCGACCCGCTCGGCGGTGGCGGCGGTCATCGCGGTGGCGATGTAGCCGGGGGCGACGGCGTTGACGTTGATGTTGAACGGACCCAGCTCGATCGCCAGCGTGGCGGTCAGGCCCTGGATGCCCGCCTTGGCGGCGGCGTAGTTGGCCTGGCCCCGGTTGCCGAGCGCCGAGCGCGAGCTGAGCGAGACGATCTTGCCGTACTTCTGGGCCGTCATGTACTTCTGCGCCACGTGGCTGCAGTTGTAGGCGCTGGTCAGATTGACCGTCAGCACCGCGTCCCAGTCGGGCCTGGTCATCTTGAAGAAGAGGTTGTCCCGGGTGATCCCGGCGTTGTTCACCAGGATGTGCACCCCGCCGAAGTCCCCGGCGACCTCGGCGAAGACCGCCTCCACCGCGTCGTAGTCGGCCACGTCGCAGCCGTACGCCCGCGCGGTGCCGCCCTTGGCGGTGATCTCCTCGACCGTGCCGGCGGCCCGCTCGGCGGTCAGGTCGACCACCGCGACGGCGGCCCCCTCCTCGGCCAGCAGCCGCGCGGTGGCCGCGCCGATGCCCTGGGCCGCACCGGTGACGACGGCGACCTTTCCTGCGAAACGGGTCACGACAACTCCTTCGACTTCGACTTCGACTTCGGCTGCGACGGGAACTGCGACTGCGACTGCGACCGCGCCTGCGACCGTGAGGTCGGCCTCGCGGTCGGCCTCGATCCGGAGGACGGGACGGCGGCCGGCGCTCAGGGGGATTCGACCAGGACGGCGGTGCCCTGGCCGACTCCGACACACATGGTGGCCAGCCCGCGCCGGGTGCCGTTGCGGCGCATCCGGTGCAGCAGGGTGGTGAGGATCCGCGCGCCGGAGCCGCCCAGCGGGTGGCCGAGCGCGATCGCCCCGCCGGTCGGGTTGACCAGCTCGGGGTCGAGGCCCAACTGGTCGACGCTGGCGAGCACCTGCGCGGCGAAGGCCTCGTTGAGCTCGGCCTCCTCCAGGTCGGCGACGGACCAGCCGACCCGGGCGAGCGCCTTGCGGGTGGCGGGCACCGGGCCGATGCCCATCACGTCCGGGTGCACCCCGGCCGAGGCGCCGGCCACGTACCGGCCGAGCGGCCGCAGGCCCAGCTCGCCCAGGACCTCCTCGCTGACCAGCACCAGGCCGGCCGCCCCGTCGTTCATCGGCGAGGCGTTGCCCGCCGTCACCGTGCCGCCCGGGCGGAAGGCCGGCTTCAGCCGGGCGAGCTTCTCCGGGCCGGTGTCCTCCCGGATGCTCTCGTCCTGGTGGACGGTCACGCCGTCCGGCCGCTCGACCGGGACCAGTTCGGCGTCGAAGTGGCCGTCCTTGCGGGCGGCGGCGGCCAGCCGGTGGCTGCGGAGCGCGAAGGCGTCCTGGCGCTCCCGGGTGATGCCGTGGCGGGCGGCGACCTCCTCGGCGGTCTCGCCCATCGAGAGCACGCCGTGCAGCTCGGCCATCCGCGGGTTGGTGAGCCGCCAGCCGAGCCGGGTGTCGAAGGTCTCGATCCGGTGCGGCAGCGCCTCGTCGGGCCGGGGGAGGACGAAGGGGGCGCGGGTCATCGACTCGCAGCCGCCGGCCAGCACCACGTCGGCCTCGCCCGAGCCGATCGCCCGGGCGGCCTGGGTGACGGCCTCCAGGCCGGAGGCGCAGAGCCGGTTGACGGTGGCGCCGGGGACGCTGTCGGGCAGGCCGGCGAGCAGCACGGCCATCCGGGCGGCGTTGCGGTTGTCCTCGCCGGCCTGGTTCGCGGCGCCCCAGTAGACGTCGTCGATCCGGGCCGGGTCGAGGGTGGGGACATCGGCGAGCAGGGCGCGCAGCACGGTGGCCGAGAGGTCGTCCGGGCGGACCGTGGCGAGCGCTCCGCGCAGTCGGCCGATGGGTGTGCGGCGGGCTGCGGCGAAGTAGACAGGACGCACGTCGTCGGGCTCCTTATCCGGGTGGGGTTGTCCGGTGAGTGGCGGTCAGAAGGCGTTGACGCCGGTGAGCGAACGCCCGATGAGCAGCTTGTGGATCTGGCTGGTGCCCTCGTAGAGGGTCATCACCCGCGCGTCGCGCAGGTACTTGCCGACCGGGTACTCGTCGATGAACCCGTAGCCGCCGAAAACCTGGAGCGCGTTGTTGGCGGCTCGGACGGCGGCCTCGCTCGCGTAGAGCTTGGCGACGGAGGACTCGGTGGCGAACGGCAGGCCGCGCTCGATGTGGTCGGCGACCTTCCAGGTGAGCAGCCGGGCGGCCTCGACGTCCACGGCGATGCCGGCGAGCAGCTCCTGGACCAGCTGGTGCGAGGCGATCGGCCGGCCGAACTGCTCGCGCTCGCCGGCGTAGTGGACGGCGGCCTCCAGGCAGGCCCGGGCGATGCCGACGCAGCCGGCCGCCACCGACATCCGGCCCTTGGCCAGGGCGGCCATCGCCACCGTGAAGCCCTTGCCGGGCTCGCCCAGCCGGGCCCGGTCGGGGACGCGGACGGCGTCGAAGGTGAGTTCGGCGGTGGCCTGGCCGCGCAGGCCGAGCTTGCCGTGGATCTCGGTGCGGGTGAAGCCGGGCAGGTCGGTGGGGACGAGGAAGGCGGTGATGCCCCGGTGGCCCGGTCCGCCCGTGCGGGCGAAGACGAGCGCGACATCGGCCCACGTCCCGTTGGTGATGAACATCTTGGCGCCGCTGATCAGCCAGTCGTCGCCGTCCCGGACCGCCCGGGTGGTCAGGTTGGCGGCGTCCGAGCCGGTGCCGGGTTCGGTGAGGGCGAAGCAGCCGAGCGACTCGCCGGAGGTGAGCCGGGGCAGCCAGTGCCGCTTCTGCTCCTCGGTGCCGTAGCCGTTCACCGACTTGGCGACCAGGCCGAGCGAGACCGAGACGATGCCGCGCACGGCGGAGTCGCCCCGGCCCAGCTCCTCCAGGGCCAGGCAGTACGCGAGGTGGTCGCCGCCGCTGCCGCCGTACTCCTCGGGGATGGTGAGGCCGAGCAGGCCGATGCCGGCGAGCTTGCCGATGACCGCGCGGTCGACGGACTCGGCCCGGTCCCAGGCGGCCGCGTGCGGGACGATCTCGCGGTCGGTGAAGGCCGCCGCGAGGTCCCGGAGGGCGGCCTGCTCCTCGGTCAGCTCCAGATTCATCGCGCCACCTCGTCGGGCTCCGGTAAACTAGCGGTGCAAGTTTTACCGGGACTGTAGCCCCGACCGGGCCGCGCTGGGAAGAGGCGCCTGCCAGAATCGGTCCTCACCCCACTCGACCGGAGGAACCGCGACGATGGCCCGCCCGCGCACACCCCTGCTCAGCCGCGAGCTCATCGTCGCCACCGCGCTGCGGCTGATCGACGCCGAGGGGCTGGACGCCCTCTCCACCCGCCGCCTGGCCACCGAGCTGTCGGTCAGCGGGCCGTCGCTCTACAACCACGTCGCGACCAAGGACGAGCTGCTGGACGCGGTGGTGGACAGCGTGATGGGGGAGGTCGACCTGTCGATGTTCACCGCCGGCGCGCCGTGGCCGCGGGCGCTGCGCGACTGGGCCCGCTCCTACCGCGCCGCGCTGGCCGCGCACCCCAACATCGTCCCGGTGCTGGCCCAGGGCCCCGGCCGCCGCCCGAACGCGCTGCGGCTGGCCGACGCCGTCTTCGGCTGCCTGGTCGAGGCCGGCTGGCCGCGCGGGCAGGCCACCCGGATCGGCGCGCTGATGCGGTACTTCGTCACCGGCTCGGCGCTGGCCTCCTTCGCGGCGGGCTTCCCCGAGGACGCCGGGCTGTACGACGCCGCCGACTACCCGCACCTCGGCGAGGCCCACCGGCTGGCCGAACACCGGGGCGCGATCGACGAGGGCGCCTTCGAGACCGGTCTCGAAGCGCTGCTCGACGGGCTGCTGCTCCGGTACGAGCGGACGGTCGACGGGGCGGCGCCGGCGCCTCACCAGGGCTCGCGCACCACGAAGGCGGGGCGCAGCGACGGGTCCACCGGGTCGTAGTAGCGGTGGTAGACCGGGGTCAGCCCGCCGGAGACCGGCGGCACGATCCAGCTCCAGTCGGCGGGGGTCGGCCGCCCGAGCCGCTTCTCCTGGGCGATGTGCTTCAGGAACCGCTCCGACTCGGTGTGGTGGTCGGCGATCGTCACCCCGGCCTCCTGGAACGAGTGCAGCACCGCGACGTTGAGCTCCACCAGCGCGCGGTCGCGCCAGAGCGTGCGGTCGCTGGAGGTGTCCAGGCCGAGCCGGTCGGCGACGGTCGCCAGCATGTCGTACCGGTCGGCGTCGGCCAGGTTGCGGGCGCCGATCTCGGTGCCCATGTACCAGCCGTTGAACGGGGCGGTGGGGTAGCGCACGCCGCCGATCTCCAGCGTCATGTCGCTGATCGCGGGCACCGTGTACCAGCGCAGGCCGAGCTCGGCGAACCACGGGTGGTCGGGGTGGCTGAGCTCGACCTCGGGGGTGGTGTCGTCCGGCAGTTCGTACCACTCGGGGCGGGCGCCGGGCCGCTCCTGCACCAGTAGCGGCAGCACCTCGAAGCGCTCCTCGCCGCACTTCCAGCCGAGGTCCCGGGCGCGGGCCGCCAGCCGCGCGCCCGCCGGGTCCCCGACGAAGCCGTGCCCGGTGGGCCGGCCGGCGTAGCGGACCAGCTGCTGGTTGAGGATGCGGGCGGCCGGGCGGCCGGGCCGGTCGGGGGCGAACACCGAGATCACCGGGCGGATCCGGCCGCCGTTGGAGGCCACCCGCAGGTGCTCGAAGCACTCGGTGGCGATGTCGTCGGCCGAGGCCAGGTGCCGCAGGTCGCGCACCACCAGGCTGCGCCAGTACAGCCGGCCGATGCAGCGGGCCGCGTTGCGCCAGGCGAGCCGGGCGCCGTAGGCGAGTTCGGCGGGGGTGTGCTGGTAGGTGCCGGTGCGGTCGATCTCGTCCAGGACCGCCAGCACCCGCCCGGTCGGGTCGCCGGTGCCGGGCTGCTCGCGGTGGAACTGGCGGACGAAGTCGGCGGCCGCGTCGGGGTCGGTGAAGGGCTCGGCGAACGGCTCGGCCGAGGGTCCGGTGAACGCCTCGGTGAACGTCTCGCCGAACGGCTCGGTGAACGGATCGGTGCGGAGACCGGCGAACGGATCGGTGCCGGTGGGGCGTTCGGCCACGGTGGGCCGCCCCGGGGTGGTCCGCCCGGCCTCGGCGCGCCCCGGGTCGACGAGGTACCGGACGCCGGTGCCGTGCACGGTGGTGGGCAGGGGTTCGGGCCCGTGCGGCGGCTCGGCGGCCGGGTGGGCGTGGGCGAACGGGCAGCCGCCGCTCGGCGCCGGCACCGCGGCCGGTGTCGGAGCCGGTGCGGGGCGACGGGTCGGGCGGGTGCTGCGGGTGCGAAGCCGGTTGAAGATCAAGGACACATCCCTCCTGCCGAACAGGAGTACCGGAGGTAGGCGCCCCGCCGCAGAGAGTGAACGATTCGGCCCCCGCACCCGCGCCGGGGGCGCTAGGGTGCGGGGGCCGAAGGTCCGACAGTCGGATCAGCCCATGTCCTCCAGGCGGACGCCCTTGGTCTCCTTCATGTACTTCGCCACGAAGACCAGCGACAGGGCCGCGAAGCCCGCGTAGACCAGGTAGGTCGCCGACAGGTTCCAGCGCGAGAGCGAGGGGAACGACACGGTGATCGCCCAGTTGGCGATCCACTGCGCCGAGGCGGCGACGGAGAGCGCGGCGGCCCGGATCCGGTTGGGGAACATCTCGCCGAGCATCACCCAGACCACCACGCCCCAGGACATCGCGAAGAAGAGCACGAAGGCGTTGGCGGAGATCAGCGCGACGGTGCCCTGGAGGTCGGGCAGGGCGACGTCGTCGCCGGTGCCGGTGGCCGAGGAGAACGCCCAGCCGCAGGCGGCCAGCGCGACGGCCATCCCGGCCGAGCCGATCAGGGCGAGCGGCTTGCGGCCGATCCGGTCCACCAGCAGGATCGCGACCACGGTGCCGAGGATGTTGATGACCGAGCCGATGAAGCTGATCAGCAGCGAGTTGCTCTGGTCGATGCCGACGGACTGCCAGAGGATCGACGAGTAGTAGAAGATCACGTTGATGCCGACCAGCTGCTGGAAGACCGAGAGGCCGATGCCGACCCAGACGATCGGCAGCAGGCCGAACCGGCCGCCGAGCAGGTCGCCGAAGCGCGGCCGGTGGTCGGAGGCGATCAGGCCCTGGATCTCGGCGATCCGCGCGTCGGTGTCGGAGCCCTCGCCCTCGACCTCGGTGAGCACCGTGCGGGCCTCGTCCAGCCGGCCGGCCGAGATCAGGTAGCGCGGGGACTCGGGGATCATCGAGGCGAGCACGAAGTAGACGGCGGCCGGCACGACGCAGATGCCGAGCATCCACTGCCAGGCCTCCAGGCCGAGCAGCCGGCCGCGGGTGTCACCGCCGGCGGCGTCCGCCAGGACCCAGTTGACCAGCTGCGAGATCGCGATGCCGAGGACGATCGCGGCCTGCTGGAAGGAGGCCAGTCGGCCCCGGTAGCGGGTCGGCGCGACCTCGGCGATGTAGGTCGGGGCGATCACCGAGGCGATGCCGATGGCCGCGCCGCCGAGGACCCGCCAGCCGGCGAGGTCCCAGGCGGCGAACGGCAGCATCGAGCCGACCGCGCTCACCGCGAAGAGCAGCGCGCCCGCCTTCATCACCTTGATCCGGCCGTACCGGTCGGCGAAGCGGCCGGCCAGCGCGGCTCCCACCGCCGAGCCCAGCAGCGCGGACGAGACGATCAGACCGGTGACGCCGTCCCCGACGCCGAACTTCTCCTGGATGCCGGAGACGGCGCCGTTGATCACGGAGCTGTCGTAGCCGAACAGGAACCCGCCGAGGGCCGCGGCGGCGGTGATGAACACGACGAAGCCGAGGCGGTCGGAGGGTCGAACCTCCGCCGCCACGGGCTCCGAGGGCTGCTGGGTGACGCTCACGATCTTGACTCCTGGTACTCAACGCTGAGCTTGGTAGCCGCGATCGTAACCCGTCAATGTTCAAGTGTTGTACGTGGGATGCCCGACAAGTCCCCTTGCCTATTAGTAAAGTGAACTGTCAAACCTGTTCGCCCACCGGCGAGGCCAGGGACAGCCCGAACCGGCCCTCCTCGTCCGTCCACCAGTGGCTCAGCCGCAGGCCGGCCGCCGCCAGCTCCTCGGCCACCCGCTCCCGGCGGAACTTGGCCGACACCTCGGTGCGCAGCTCCTCGCCCTTCTCGAAGTGGATCGGCAGGTCCAGCGCGGGGATCTTCACGGTCTGCTCCTGCAGCGAGCGCAGCCGCATCTCGATCCACTCCCGCTCCCGGTCCCAGAGCGCCACGTGCTCGAACGCGCTCGGGTCGAAGTCGGCGGACAGCTCCCGGTTCAGCACGTTGAGCACGTTCCGGTTGAACTCCGCCGTCACCCCCGCCGCGTCGTCGTAGGCGGCCACCAGCACCTGCGGGTCCTTGACCAGGTCGGTGCCGAGCAGCAGGAAGTCACCGGGGTCGAGCGCGGCCCGCAGGCGGCGCAGGAAGACCGCCCGCTCGGCGGGGAGCAGGTTGCCGAGGGTGCCGCCGAGGAAGGCGACCAGGCGCGGCCCGCCCTCCGGCGGCAGGCCGAGCCGGGCGGTGAAGTCGGCGAGCACCGCGTGCACGGACAGCCCGGGGAAGTCCAGGGCCAGCGCCTCGCCCGCACCGGTCAGGGCGCTCTCGCTGACGTCCACCGGGACGTAGCTGTCCAGCGTGCCGAGGTCGCGCAGCGCGTTCAGCAGCAGCCTGGTCTTCTCCGAGGAGCCCGAGCCCAGCTCCACCAGCGTGCGGGCCCGGGTGGCGGCGGCGATCTCGCCGGCCCGGGCGGTGAGGATGGCCCGTTCGGCGCGGGTCGGGTAGTACTCGGGCAGCCGGGTGATCTCCTCGAACAGCTCGCTGCCCCGGGCGTCGTAGAACCACTTCGGCGGCAGCCACTTGGGATCGGCGGTCAGCCCCTCGCGCACGTCGTGCCGCAGCGCGGTGCTGAAGTGGTCGGCGGGCAGCAGTCGGGTGAGATCAAAGATGCTCATGACAGATGGATCCTCTGTTCAAAAAGTGAAGGTGAGAGGAGCGAGGGAGATTTCAGAGCGGGCGGACCACGACACCGTCCGGGCCGGCCAGCAGCAGCGAGCGGTCCGGGACGACGGTCCAGTCCGGGTGGTCGTCGTAGGGCTCGGAGGCCACCAGGACGCCCGCACCCGGCAGCCTCCGGTGGTGCAGCGTGTCGCCCCAGGCGGTGGCGGCGATCGCCCGGCCGTCGGTCAGCAGCAGGTTGAGTCGGCCGGTGGTGTGCGCGGTCACGTCCGCGACGGCGCCGGCCAGGGCATCGCCGAGGCCCGCGCCCGCGCGCAGCCGGTGCAGCGCGAGGCCCCAGAGCAGCGCCGAGTCCGTCCGGGCCGGCAGCTCCAGCAGCTCGGCCGGGGAGAGCCGCCCGGCCGGCGCGTCCAGCTTGTCCGGCCAGCCGGCCACCGCGCCGTTGTGGCTGAACAGCCAGGGCCCGGCGGCGAACGGCGCGGCCGCGTCCTCGCCCGCCGCGCAGCCCTCGGTGGCCGAGCGGACGGCCGCCACCAGCGCCCGGGTGCGGATCACCCGGGCGAGGTCGGCGAAGGAGGCGTCCGCCCAGATCGGTCCCGCCCGCCGGTAGCGGGCCGGGGTCGGGTCGCCGTCCGCGTACCAGCCGAGGCCGAAGCCGTCGGCGTTGACCGTGCCGTACTGCTGCGCCCGGGGGGCCCAGGACTGCCGGTAGAGCCCGAACGGCGGCTCCACCAGCAGCTCCCCGGGCGTCACCGGTGCGCCGAGGTAGGCGAGGTGGCGGCACATCAGCCGGCCGCCACGTCGGCCGCGGTGCGGAACCCGGCGAAGATCTGCCGCCGGACCGGGTAGTCCCAGTTGCGGAACGTGCCGCGGCAGGCCACCGGCGCGACCGCGAAGCAGCCGCCGCGCAGCACCTTGTACTCGGGCCCGAAGAAGACCTCCGAGTACTCCCGGTACGGCCAGGCCCGGAAGCCGGGGTAGGGGTGGAGGTCACTGGCCGTCCACTCCCACACGTCGCCCATCAACTGCCGTACGCCGTAGGGGGACTCGCCGGCCGGGTAGCTGCCGGCCGGGGCCGGGCGCAGATGGCGCTGGCCGAGGTTGGCGTGCTCCGGGGCGGGCGGGCCGTCGCCCCACGGGTAGCGGCGGGAGCGGTCGGTGGCCGGGTCGTGCCGGGCGGCCTTCTCCCACTCCGCCTCGGTCGGCAGCCGCCGCCCCGCCCAGCGGGCGTAGGCGTCCGCCTCGTACCAGCTGACGTGCAGCACCGGCTCGTCCTCGGGGACGGGCTCGACCGTGCCGAAACGGCGGCGCAGCCACTGGGCGCCCTCGCGGTGCCAGAACAGCGGGGCGGTCAGCCCGGCCCGCTGCCGGTGCTCCCAGCCCTCGGCCGTCCACCAGCGCGGGTCGTCGTAGCCGCCGTCGGCGATGAACCGCAGATAGGCGCCGTTGGTGACCGGCGTGGTGTCCAGCCGGAAGGCCGGCAGGTCGATCCGGTGCGCCGGGCGCTCGTTGTCCAGCGCCCACGGCTCGGTGTCCGTCCCCATGGTGAACGGGCCCGCGGGGACGAGCACGTCGGCGGGCAGCGCCGCCGCGTCCGCCGGTGCGGGCGGCGGCGGGGGAGCGGCCAGCGCGGGCTCGCCGCGGCGCAGCTGGTGGGTGACCAGCATGGTCTCGTCGTGCTGCTGTTCGTGCTGGGCGATCATGCCGAAGGCGAAGCCGGCGTCGAGCAGCGGAGCGCCCTCCAGCGGGCTGGCCTCCAGCAGGTCGAACACCCGGCCGCGGACTTCGTGCGCGTAGGCGCGCGCCTCGACCGGCGGCAGCAGCGGCAGGCTGGGGCGTTCGGCGCGCGGGTGCTCGAAGGCGTCGTAGAGCGGGTCGATCTCGGGGCGCATCGGCTCCCGGCCGCCGATGTTGCGCAGCAGCCAGAGCTCCTCCTGGTTGCCGATGTGCGCGAGGTCCCAGACCAGCGGGGACATCAGCGGGGAGTGCTGGGCGGTGAGGTCGTGGTCCTCGACGCAGTCGGTCAGCGCGGCGGTGCGGGTCCGGGCGGCCAGCAGCTCGGTGGCGATCGCCTCGCGCAGGGCCGCCGGGGGAAGGCCCTCGGGGGACGGGCCGGCCGGCGGGGCGGGGGAGGCCGCGGGCGGAGACCCGGGGCCGGTCGCCCCGGCGGTGCGGGAGCCGGTCGGGCGGGCGTCGTCGATCATGGTGCGGCCTCCTCCGGGGGAGTGCGTCGGGTGCCGGAGCGCAGGGCGTCCAGCTGGTCGTCGGCCGGGCAGCGGCCGCGCGCGGGGTAGCGCTCGGCGAACTCGGCGACGGCGGTGCGCAGTCGCTCGGCGCCGGGCAGGCGTCCCAGCGCGGCGTCGGCGGCGGCGAAGCAGGCGAGGGTGGCGCGGCGCAGCGCGGGATCGGCGACCGCCAGGGTGGCGGCCCGGCGCCAGGCGTCGCTGCGCGGCGGGAGCGGCCCGGTGGCGCTCTCCAGCGGCTCCAGCGCGGCCAGCGCCGCGTCGGCGGCCTTCGGGTCGTCCAGCAGCGCGGTCACCAGGGCCGCGGGGACGATCCAGCCGTCGCCCGGCTGGGCGTCGATCATCCGCAGCTCCAGGTGGCCGTGCGGGCGGACCGGCGGGAACAGCGTGGTGCGGTGGTAGTCCAGATCGGCGAGGGTCGGCGGGCGTTCGCCGCCGCCGCGCAGCCAGTCGAGGAAGGTCAGGCCGGCCGGCGCCGTCCACGGCAGGCCGTCGGGGCGGCGGATGCAGAGCACCTCGGCGTCCAGCACGTACCTGGTCCAGGCCTCGCGCGGATCGCCGTGGTCGGGCGCCGGGGCGAGCGTGCGGGTGGGGTCCATCCGGGACCAGACGATCTGCCGGGTGGACCGGTGCCCGGTGGGCTTCCCGTCCAGCAGGGGGGAGTTCGCGAAGGCGGCGACCAGGACCGGACCGAGCTGGTGGGTCAGGCGCCAGCGCCGGTCGAGCGCGTGCGGGCCGTCGGCGGCCCCCGCGTCCAGGCAGACCTGCACGGAGGCGGTGCCGGTCATCATGATCCGGCCCCAGGGCCCGGCCGAGTCGAAGAACCGTTCCATCGCGAGATAGCGCGGGTGGTCCAGCACCATCGTGCGGGGGCGGGCCAGGGGGTCGGTACCGGTGCCGGTGAGCCGCAGACCCTGGGCCGCGAAGGCGGCCCGCAGGGTGGCGAGATCACGGCGGGTGTCGTCGACGCAGGCGACGATGCCGTCGGCGGGCGGGGAGCTGAGCTCGACCTGTCCACCGGGTTCGAGGGTGAGGCGGGCACCGGACGGCAGGACCGTCCCGTCGGCGCCGCCCAGCGGCAGTGACTCCAGTGCGGCGTGCAGCCGCTCCGGTAGCACGGGGCCGGTCGGACATCGGTCGTCGTGGACGAACCACTCGACCTCCACGCCGACCAGCCGGGGCGGCCCGATCTTGAAGCAGACGCCGGCCATGTGGCGGCGCGCCGTCGACTCGGTGAGCGGGGTGACGCTCCCGGTGGGCGGATCGGTGCCCTGGCGGTCGGTCGGGCTGGTCGGGCTGGTCGGGCGAACGGGTATCACCGGACTCACCATCCTCGGGATCACGATTGCGGCCCGGTCTACCCTGCCCAGTCTGCTACGGACCATGCCGGGGCGCTCCGCAAACATCTGGTGAAGAGATGTCGTCGCAGGTCAGAGGCGGTGCAATCGGGTGATGCCGGGATTTCGGAGCCGTTCCAGCCGGCTCACGGCCGCCGCCAGCGCGGGCTCCGGCAGGGCGTAGTTCAGCCGCAGCGAGCCCTCGCCGCCGGGGCCGAAGTCGGCGCCGTCGGAGGCCTCCAGGCCGCACCGCTCCAGCAGCGCCGCCCGGGCCCCCACGGGTGGCAGGCCGAGCGCGGCGGCGTCCAGCCAGAGCAGGTAGGAGGCCTCCGGCGCGGAGCGGACGGCCTCTCCGAGCACGCCGGTCAGCCGGTCCCGGGCGGCGGCCAGGTGGTCCAGCAGCGCGTCCAGCCACGGGCCGCCGTCGCGCAGCGCCGCCTCCTGCACCACCTGCTCCAGCAGCCCGCCCTCCCACAGGCCGTACCCCGCCATCACCCCGGTGAGCCGCTCGCGCAGCGCCGCGTCCGGCACGAGCGCGAAGCAGCTGGGGATGCCGGAGGTGTTGAAGGTCTTGCCGACCGAGTTGAGGGTGACGGTCCGCTCCCGGTAGGGGCCCGCGACCGCGACGGCCACCGGGTGGCGGTGGCCCGGGTGGGTGAGGTCGCCGTGCACCTCGTCCGAGAGCAGCACCCCGCCGCCCCGGGCCGCCGCCTCGGCCAGGGCGCGGACCTCCGCGGCGGTCCAGACCCGGCCGGACGGGTTGTGCGGGCTGCTCAGCAGCACCGCCCCGGCCCGGTGCCCGGCGAAGGCGTCCAGCGGCAGCCGGTAGCCGGCGGCGTCCCGGGCCAGCGGCAGCTCCCGGTGGGCCAGTCCGGCGGCCCGGCAGACCTGGGCGAAGCCGCCCCACTCCGGCGCCGGGAACAGCACCGGCCCGGTCGGTCGCACCGCCTCCAGCAGCAGCCGGACGGCGGTGCGCGGTCCGAACGGCAGCAGCAGCACCCACGCCGGGTCGATCTCCACCCCGTGCCGGTCCCGGTACCAGCGGGCCACCAGCTCCCGGCCGGCCGGGTCGCACACCGTGTACCCGTACGCCGGGTGCCGCGCGCGCCGGCCCAGCGCCGCCGCGACGGCCGGCGGGCCGGGCAGGTCCATGTCGGCCAGCCCCATCGCGATCACGCCGTCCGCGCCGGCCGTCCGCGCCCACTTGCTGCTCCCGGTACCGGTCCGGTCGAAGGCCCGCCCGAAGAGCCGGTCGGGGGAGTGGCCCGGGGCGTGGCCGGGGTCGTCCGACGGGGTCGTCATGGCGGGCGCCTCCCGGGCGGCGGTGGGGTCGGTCCCGGGCCACGCTAACCGCCCGGGCGGGCCGGGTCACCAGGGCGCGGGCGGGCCGCCGCCGGCACCGGCCCGCGTCCCGAGGAGCGGTCGGCAGGGGCGCGGCCGCCCGGCGGGGCCGTACGCTGCGGGACGGCTGCGACCGGGGACGCACGGGGAGACCCGGAGAGGGCGGGACCGATGGGACTGGTGGGACTGCGAGGACGGGCGGGCCGGGCGGCGCCCGCGGCGGCGGACCGGGGCGGGCCGGACGACGAGGTCACGCTGTTCGTGGCCCGGCGGGTCGAGCCCGGCCACGAGGAGGCGTTCGAGCGGTGGGCGAAGGGGATCCTCGCCGCGGCCGCCGGGCACGAGGGCAACCTCGGCACCGGGCTGCTGCGCCCGGCCGGGCCGGACGACCCCTGGCACCTGCTGCTGCACTTCCGTGACGGCGGGGCGTTCCGTTCCTGGCAGGCCTCGCCGGCCCGGGCGGCCTGCTTCGCCGCGGCGGACGGGCACCACCACGAGGTGCACCGGCACGAGATCCTCGGCATGGAGGGCTGGTTCGCCACCACCCGGTCGGCGGCGAAGGGCCGCCCGCCGGTGCGCTGGCGGATGGCGGTCGCCTCCACGGTGGCGATCGCGCCGCTCACCGTCACCTCCGGGCTGCCGCTCACCCCGCATCTGGCCGGCCTGCCGGTGGCGGTCCGCGCCCTGGTCACCGCACCGCTGATCAGCGCGCTGATGACGTACGCGGCCCTGCCGGTGGTCACCCGGCTGCTGCGCGGCTGGCTGTTCGGCCGCACCGACCGGGTCTAGGTGTCACGCCGGGCGGTCGGCCGGTGCGCCGCCCGGCCGGCCGCCCGGGTCCCGGCGGGCCAGGTGGGCGGCCAGGCCGCGGCGGCCGCGGCGCATCATGACGGCGTGGTTGGCGCGGAACACCGGGTGCAGCGGCACGGCGAGGCGCCGGAGCAGCGGGCGCCCGGGCCGGGCGTCCTCCTCGAACAGGGCGCGGGCGCCGGTGCCGTCCGCCCCGACCGTCCAGCGGGACCAGCCGACCAGGTCGCCCCGCATCGCGACCTCCAGGACGCCGGCCACCGGGTCGCGCCGCACCACGCTCAGCCCGATCACCAGCCGGTACGGCAGCAGCGCCCGCACCACCGCCTCGCCGTCGTCCGGGCCGAACCGCCGCACCGCGCGGATCTCGGGCCACCAGAGCGGGTAGCCCGGGACGTCCTCCAGCGCGGCGTACACCGCGGCCGGCGGCGCGGCCAGCCGCCACACGCCGCGGAACCGGTAGTGGTTGAGGTCCACGGCCGAACTCTAGGGGGTCCGGCCCGGCCCCGGGGGCGGACCTCCGCTGACCGGTTCCCCGGCCCGGGGGCGCCCTAGGCGGGCTCGGACAGTTCGAAGGCGGTGTTGACCAGGGCGACGTGGGTGAACGCCTGCGGGGTGTTGCCGAGTTGGCGGCGGGCGCGCGGGTCCCACTGCTCGGAGAGCAGGCCGAGGTCGTTGGCGAGCCCGACCACCCGGGCGAACAGGTCGCGGGCCTCGGCCCGCCGCCCGGTGGCGACGAGCGCGTCGGCGAGCCAGAACGAGCAGGCCAGGAAGGCGCCCTCGCCGCCGGGCAGGCCGTCGGTGTGCCGGTGCGTCCGGTAGCGCAGGACGAGGCCGCCGTGGTCCAGGCCGTCCCGGACGGCGTCCACGGTGCGGACCACGCGCGGGTCGTCCGGCGGCAGGAAGCCGCACTTGACGACGAACAGCGTGGCCGCGTCCAGGCCCTGCCCGCCGTAGTGCTGCACGAAGACGCCGCGCCGCCGGTCGTAGCCGTGCTCGCAGACGTCGGCGTGCACGGCGTCGCGCATCGCCCGCCAGCGGGCCACCGGCGCGGGCAGCCCGGTGGCCTCGGCCATCCGCACCGCGCGGTCGGCGGCGACCCAGGACATCACCTTGGAGTGGACGAAGTGGCGCCGCTCGCCGCGCACCTCCCAGAGGCCATCGTCGGGTTCGCGCCAGTGCTGCTCCAGGTAGGCCATCAGGGTCCGTAACAGCGTCCAGACGTGCCGCTCCATCGGCAGGCCGGCCAGCAGCGCCAGGTGCAGGGTGTCCACCACCTCGCCGTAGACGTCGAGTTGGAGCTGGTCGACGGCGGCGTTGCCGAACCGGACCGGCCGGGAGCCCTCGTAGCCGGGCAGCCAGTCGGCGGAGATCTCGCCGAGGACGCGCTCCCCGGCGACGCCGTAGACGGTCTGCAGGTCGCCCGGGTCGCCGGCGATGGCGCGCAGCAGCCAGCGGCGCCAGGCGGCGGCCTCGTCGCGGAAGCCGCCGCGGAGCAGCGCCGAGAGCGTCATCGAGGAGTCGCGCAGCCAGCAGAAGCGGTAGTCCCAGTTGCGGGTGCCGCCGATCCGCTCGGGCAGTGCGGCGGTGGGCGCGGCGACGATCCCGCCGGTGGGCGCGTAGGCGAGTGCCTTGAGGGTGAGCAGCGAGCGCAGCACGGCCTCCCGCCACTCGCCCCGGTAGCGGCAGCCGGCCGCCCAGTGCTGCCAGTCGCGCAGCGTGGTGAGCAGGGCCTCCTCCGGGTCGGTGCGCGGGGAGGTGGGCAGGTGGGAGGGCTGCCAGGTGAGGACGAAGGGCACCCGGCTGCCGGCGGTGACGGTGAAGTCGGAGACGGTGACGCCGTCCACTCCGTAGGTGTGGACCTCGGGCGGCACCCGCAGCCAGGCGGAGTCGGGCCCGGCGACGGCGACCCGGTGCCGGCCGGTGCGGCGCACCCACGGCTCGATCCGGCCGTAGTTGAACCGCAGCCGCAGCTCGCCGCGGACCGGGACGCTGCCCTCGACGCCCTCCACGATCCGGATCAGCTGCGGGGAGCGCTGCCCGCCCCGGCCGCGCTGGGGCATGAAGTCGGTCACCCGGACGGTGCCGTCGGCGGTGTGCCAGTCGCTCTCCAGGACGAGGCTGTCGCCCCGGTAGCGGCGCGCGGAGCACCGCGCGCCGCCGGCCGGGGCGAGCCGCCAGGCGCCGTGCTGCCGGTCGCCGAGCAGGCCGGCGAAGCAGCTGGGGGAGTCGAACCGGGGTAGGCAGAGCCAGTCGACCGACCCGTCCCGCCCGACCAGCGCGGCGGTCTGCAGGTCGCCGATCAGGGCGTAGTCCTCGATCCGTCCGGCCATCGGGTCCATTCTCCGGCCGGGGCGCGTCCCCGGCAGGACGGGGCGACTCCGCTTGCACGCGTTCGGCGTGCAGAGGAGGATCTTGTGTGCTTGTAGTCTCATCAGAACCAGCCGTCCCACGGGACGACTGGTTCACCGGAACCGGAATGAAGGAGTCCCGAGGATGCGGCGACCGAACTGGGTACCGGAAGGTACGGACCTGGACAAACCGAACGCCGCCCGGGTCTACGACTACTACCTCGGCGGTTCGCACAACTTCGAGGTGGACCGGGAGATGGCCCGCCAGGCGATCGCGCTCTGGCCGGAGCTGCCGCAGATCATGCGCTCCAACCGGGCCTTCCTGCGCCGCGGCGTGCAGTTCGCCGCCGAGCAGGGCATCACCCGCTTCCTGGACATCGGCTCCGGCATCCCGACCTTCGGCACCGTGCACGAGATCGCCCGGGCGATCCGCCCCGAGGCCGAGGTGGTGTACATCGACCGCGACCCGGTCGCCGTCGCGCACAGCCGGCTGCTGCTGGCGGAGGACGAGGGCTGCTCCGTCGTCCAGGCCGACGTCCGGGACATCGACGACCTGCTGGGCCGCCCCGAGGTGACCGCGCTGCTCGCGCCCGCTGAGCCGGTGGCCGTGCTGCTGGTCGCCGTCATGCACTTCGTCAGCGACTCCGAGGATCCGTGGAAGCTGCTGGAGGTGCTGCGCGAGGCGCTCCCGCCGGGCAGCGCGCTGATCCTCTCGCACGCCTCCCTGGAGGGCCGGCCCGACCAGGCCGAGGACCACCAGAAGCTGTACCGGATGACGCCCACCCCGCTGACCATGCGCACCCGCGAGCAGATCACCGCGATGTTCGCGGGGTTCGAGCTGGTCGAGCCCGGTGTGGTCTACCTCCCCGAGTGGCGCCCCGAGCAGCCGGAGGCGGTCGGCCGGCACCCCGAGCGGATGACCGGGATGGCGGGCGTGGGGTTCCGCCGGTGAACGAAGCGCCGGCACCCGGCAGCGCCGATCGGTTCCACGAGGACTGGGCGCGGCTGCTCTCCGGCGACCACGGCACGGCGGTCCACCCCGGCCTGCTCGGCAGGCTGGTCTCCCGGACCGCCGCGCTGCTCCACCGCGCCCAGCTGGGCGAGCCGTTCGACCCGGGGCTGGCCGCCCGGGCGGGCGCCGAACTCGTCGACGCCCACTTCACCGACCCGGTGGTGCTGGCCCGGGCCCTCGAACTGCTCCAGGAGCACCCCGCGGCCGACGACCGCGGGCCCGCGCTCTGCGGGGCCTTCGCGGCCGGCTGGGCGGCCGCCCTGCGCGAGCGGACCCTGCGCGAGCAGGAGGCCATCCGGACCGCCGCCGACAGCGCCCGGCGGGAGGCCGAGCGGGCGCTGCGCGCCTCCGAGGCGCGGTTCCGCGCGCTCTTCGAGAGCGCGGCGATCGGCATCGGCATCGGCGACACCGAGGGCAACATCCTCGCGGTGAACAAGGCGCTCCAGGAGCTGTTCGGGGCCGCGCCGGAGGACATGCGGGGCCGCCGGGTCGGCGACCTCGTGCACCCCGAGGACACCCCCGGCGTCTGGGAGGCGTACGAGGAGCTGATCAGCGGCAAGCGGGACTACTTCCAGGTCGACAAGCCGTACTACCGGCACGACGGCGAGGTGGTGTGGACCCACCTCACGGTCTCGCTGATCCGGGACGACGACGGCCGGCCGCAGTACCAGGTGGCCATGCTGGAGGACATCACCGACCGCTACCGGCTCCAGGAGCGGCTGCGCCACCAGGCCACCCACGACCCGCTGACCGGACTGCCCAACCGGGCCGCCTTCTTCGAGCGGCTGGAGAAGCTCTTCGAGGAGCCGGACCCGGGCGCCCGCTTCGGCCTCTGCTACGTCGACCTCGACGGCTTCAAGGTGGTCAACGACAGCCTCGGCCACGACACCGGTGACCAGCTGCTGGCCGCCGTCGCCGCCCGGCTGAAGGCCGCCCTCACCCCCCTCGGCCACCTGGTGGCCCGCCTCGGCGGCGACGAGTTCGTCGTCCTGCTGGAGAACTGCCGCGGCGAGCAGGAGGCCGTCGCCGCCGCCAAGACGGTGCTGAAGGCGCTCGCCGGGCCGGTCCTGATCGGCGATCACAAGCTCGCCGTCGGGGCCAGCGTGGGCGTGCTGGAGCGGCGCATCTCGACCACCACGCCGGGCGCCGCGGTCCGCGCCGCCGATCTGACGCTGTACCGGGCGAAGGAGGCCGGCCGCGGCCGCTGGACGCTCTTCGACCCCAAGGAGAACGCCCGCGCGGTCAGCCGCTACGCGGTCTCGGTCCGGATGCCGGCCGCCCTCGACCGCGGCGAGTTCTTCATCGACTACCAGCCCCTGTACGCGCTGGCCGACGGCCGGCTCGCCGCCGTCGAGGCGCTGGTGCGCTGGCGCCACCCGCAGCTGGGCGTGCTGGGCCCGGACGAGTTCGTCACCACCGCCGAGGAGACCGGCCTGATCATGCCGCTCGGCCGCTGGGTGCTGGAGCAGGCCTGCGGCCAGGCGGCCGACTGGATCAAGCGGTTCGGCGACGACGCGCCCCAGCTGAACGTCAACCTGGCGGTCCGTCAGGCCCGTAGCGCCGCACTGGTGACCGATCTCGGCCGGATCCTCGACTCCACCGGGCTGGACCCGGCCCGGCTCCAGCTGGAGATCACCGAGTCCACCGTGGTCGGCCCGGAGGACGAGGCGCTGCGCACCCTGCACGGGCTGGTCGACCAGGGCGTCTCGCTCGCCGTGGACGACTTCGGCACCGGCTGGTCCAACCTCGCCTACCTGCGTGACCTGCCGGTCTCCGGGCTGAAGATCGCCGGCTCCTTCGTCGGCGACCTGCACGACCCGGCCAAGGACGCGGCCACCGGCTGGCGGATCGTCAGCGGCCTGGTGTCGATGTCGCACGCGCTGGGCCTGACGGTCACGGCCGAAGGCGTGGAGACCCTCCGGGACGCCGAGCGGCTGCGCGGCATCGGCTGCGACTGGGCGCAGGGCTGGCACTTCGGGCGGCCGGTGCGACCGGCCGAGATCGCCCGCCGGATCGCCGAGGAGCCGGGCGGCCGGCCGGTCGGCTGACCGGCCGGCCCGGGCGGGTGCCGCCGGCACCGCCGGACGAACCGGGCGAGCGCCTCGGCCCGACGGGCCAGGTGAAATCCGCCCGGGCGAACCAGGCAAAATCCGGACAAACTACTTGACGTGACGGCGGTCACCTGGGCACGATGAGGCCCTGGCACACCCCGCACTCCGGTGCGGGAAGCACATTCGGCCAGTTCGACAGACCGGCGCCTCGGCGCCCGGGAGCCGGCGGCGCACCCCCCGACCGGGCCGCCCCTCAGCCGCTCCCCACCGTTTCGGCAGTCCCCCCGGGGACTTCCCTCCGGGGCCCCGCCCCGCGCACCCCGCGTCGCGCACCGGGCCCGCCCCGTCACAGGGGCCGCGCCGTGCCCGGCGCCGCCCGCCGCCTCCTCCCTCCGAGAGGCCGCCCGCGATGAGCACCACCCTGCCCCCCCACGTCGTTCCGTCCCCGGACCACGACGGCCGGCCGCAGCGCCGGGCCGAGGACCGGGCCGCCCCCCGACGGCCGATGCGCCGCGCCGAGGACCGGGCCACGGCCCGTCGGCCGATGCGCCGGGCCGGGGACGGCGTCGCCAGTCGGCACAGCGTCACCCTGGTCGTCCCCGCCCAGAACGAGGCCCGCAACATCCCCTGGGTGTTCGAGCAGATCCCGCGCTGCGTGGACGAGGTCATCCTGGTCGACGGCTCCTCCGACGACGCGACCGTCCCGATGGCCCGGCACTGCCTGCCGACCGTCCGCAGCGTCCAGCAGAGCGGGCCCGGCAAGGGCAACGCGCTGCGCACCGGCTTCGCCGCCGCCAGTGGCGAGTACATCGTCATGATGGACGCCGACGGCTCGATGTGGCCCGGCGAGATCCCGCACTTCCTCCACTTCCTCGACCACGGCTTCGACTTCGTCAAGGGCTCCCGGTGCATCGCCGGCGGCGGCTCGCTGGACCTCACCAAGGTCCGCTCCTTCGGGAACCGCGCGCTGCTCGCCGTGGTCAACCGCCTCTACGACGCGAGTCTCACCGACTTGTGCTACGGCTACTGCGCCTTCCGCCGCTCCTTCCTGGACGCGCTCGACCTGCGCTCCTCCGGCTTCGAGATCGAGGCCGAGATGATCGCGCACGCGCTGCGCTCCGGACTGCGGATGGCCGAGGTGCCGAGCCTGGAACTCCCCCGCCGCAGCGGTCGATCCCACCTGCACGCCGTCTCCGACGGCCGCCGGGTGCTGAGGACCCTGATCACCGAGCGTCCCGGCGCCCGGTCCTCGGCGGCAGCCTCCGCGGGGGAGCAACGATGAATGGCTCCGACCGGCGCACCGCAGCTGCCTGCCCGCGCTCCGCCGCCCGCGACTCGCTCTACACCCCCGTCCGCGTCGTCGACCTTGACCTGGACGATCCGAGCGAGCTGCGCTCGCCCGGGGGTCTCGGCACCGCCGACCCGGTCGGCCGCGTGTTGGCGTTGGTGCGGCTGCACGGACACCCGCTCGGCTTGGTCACGGCCACCGGAACAGCGGGCGACAGTGCCGCGCTGCGCCGGGCGCTGGTCGACGTCGCCCACCGGGAACTCCCGGTTCCCGCCCTGTCCACCGCGACACCCGCGGCGCGTCCCGGTCGGGTCGGCCGCGCCCGGGTGCCCGCGGGCCCGGTCACGGTCAGCGTGGTGGTCTGCACGCGCGACCGGACCGAGCAGCTGCGGAGCTGCCTCGACTCGCTCCTGCGGACCGGCTATCCGCACGTGGAGGTCCTGGTGGTCGACAACGCCCCGCGGAGCGACGCCACCGAACGCCTCGTCGCCACGCGGTACCGGGACCGCGTCCGGTACCTGCGCGAGCCGGTGCCGGGCCTGGCCCGGGCCCGCAACCGCGGCCTGGCCGCGGTGCACGGCGAGGTGGTGGCGTTCGCCGACGACGACCTGATCATCGACACCGGCTGGGTCGGCGCGCTGGCCGGGGCGTTCGGCGCGGACGACCGGATCGGCTGCGTCACCGGCCTCGTGCTGCCCGCCGAACTCGACACCCCGGCCCAGGCCGCCCTCGAACAGTACGGCGGCTACTCCCGCGGCTTCGCGGCCCGCGACTGGTCGCTGCGCGACCGCCCGGACGACCCGCTGATGCGGTTCTCGGTCGGCCGGTTCGGCTCCGGGGCGAACATGGCCTTCCGGACCGCCCTGCTGCGCGGCATCGGCGGCTTCGACCCGGCGACCGGCGCCGGTACGCCCGCCCGCGGCGGCGAGGAACTGCTGGCCTTCTTCCAGATGCTCGACGCCGGCCACACCGTCGCCTACCAGCCGGACGCCATCGTCTGGCACCGCCACCCGCGCACCGGCGACGCGCTGACCCGGCAGGTCTTCAACTTCGGCGTCGGCTTCGGCGCCTACCTGACCGCCGCCGTCGCCCACCGGCCCGGGCTGCTCACCACGCTCGTCCGGCGCGTCCCCTCCGGTCTGCGCCGCTGGCAGCGGGTGCGCCGGCACCGGGCCCGCTGCGGCCCGGCCGAGGGCGAGGCCGCGCTGCTGCGGCTGGGGCGCCGCGAGTTCCGCGGGCTGCTGGTCGGGCCGTTCGGCTATCTGATCAGCGTGTGGCGCCAGCGGAGCCTGCGCACCGGAGGTGCGTCATGACCACCGTCCTGCGGGCGCCCGCCCAGGTGGTGGAACTCGATCTCGACCGGCCCGGTGGGCCGTGGCGGCCCGGCTTCACGGCCCCGGTCCGCCCGCAGGGGCCCGTGGTGGCCCTGGTCCGCCGGGCCGGCCGACCGCTCTGCCTGGTCGCCGTCGACGCCGACCGGCCAGGTCCCGACGGTAGCGCGGGCCCGGACGCCGGCCCGGACGCCGGGCGGCTGCGCCGCCGGCTCGTCGAGGCGGCCGAACGCCACCTCGACACCGGGCCGGCGGCCCCCGCCCCGCCGCCCCCCGGCGCCCGCGCACCCCTGGTCAGCGTCATCGTCTGCACCCGCGGGCGGCCCACCCTGCTCGGCGACAGCCTGAGCGCGCTGCTGCGCACCGACTACCCGGCCACCGAGTTCCTGGTGGTCGACAACGCCCCCGAGGACGACGCCACCGAACGGCTGATCCGCACGCTCGGGCCGGACCGGCTGCGGTACCTGCGCGAGCCGGTGCCGGGCCTGGCCCGGGCCCGCAACCGCGGCCTGTCCGCCGCCCGGGGCGAGTACGTGGCCTTCACCGACGACGACGCGCTGGCCGACCCCGGCTGGGTGAGCGCCCTCGCCGGGGCCTTCCGGGCCGACCCCCGGGTCTCCTGCGTCACCGGTCTCGTGGTGCCCGCCGAACTCGACACCGAGGCCCAGGCCGTCTTCGAGCGGTACTGCGGCTTCGGCAAGGGCTTCGCCCCCCGGGACTGGTCGACGCGCACGGCCGGCCGCGACCCGCTCTTCCCCTTCGCCGCCGGCCGCTTCGGCACCGGCGCCAACATGGCCTTCCGCACCACCGTGATCCGCGACCTCGGCGGCTTCGACCCGGCGACCGGCGCCGGTACGCCGACCCGCGGCGGCGAGGACCTGCTCGCCTTCCTGCGCGTCCTGGTCGCCGGTCACACCCTCGCGTACCGGCCGGACGCCGTCGTCTGGCACCGCCACCGGCGCACCATGGCCGAGCTGGACGCCCAGATCCAGGGCTTCGGCACCGGCCTCGGCGCCTATCTGACCGCCGCCGTCTCGCAGCGCCCCGGCCTGCTGGCCGAGCTGCTGCGCCGCCTCCCGGCCGGCACCCGGTACGCCCTGCGCCGGGCCGTCGCGCCCGCCCCGGCCGGCCCCGGGCGGGGCGGGCGCGACGGCGATCCGGGACTGGCCCGGCTCGGCCGGCTCGAACTGCGCGGCCTGCTGCACGGACCGTTCAGCTACCTGGTCAGCCGGCGGCAGGACCGCCGGTTCCGGGCGGAGGACTGGTCGTGATGCAGTCGCTCAGCACGCGTGCGGCCGCGCCCGCCCGGCCCTGCTCCTGCCCGCGCCCGCTGCCCTGCCAGTGCTCCTACCGCGACCTGCTGCGGGCCCGCGCCCGGGCCGGCCGGGCCCGGCTGGCCGGGGAGCCGCTGCTGCGCAACGGCCACATCCTGCTGGCGAGTTCGATGGTGGCGGCCGCGCTCGGCGCGATCTTCTGGCTGTTCGCCACCCGCTGGTACAGCGCCGAGACGGTCGGCCTCAGCTACGCCGCCGTCTCCGCCGCCGGGCTGCTCTCCGCGGTCGGCCGGTTCAACCTCAGCAGCGTCCTGGTGCGCTTCCTCCCCGGCGCCGGGCAGCACACCCGGCGGCTGGTGGCCCGCTGCTACGCGGCGAGCATCGCCGCCAGCGCGTTCGCCGCGGTGCTCTTCCTGCTGCTGATCCCGTGGATCTCCCCGAGCCTCGGCTACCTGCGGCAGCCGGTGGTGGCGGTCGCCTTCGTGGTGGTCACGGCCGGCTACTCGCTCTTCGTCCTCCAGGACGGCGCGCTGACCGGACTGCGGCGCACCGGCTGGGTGCTCGGCGAGAACGCGCTGTTCGCCCTGGCGAAGGCGGGCGCGCTGGCGGTCTGCGCGGTCCTCGCGGTCGGCACCGGGATCCTGGTCTCCTGGGCGGCGGCATTGCTCATCACCGTCCTGCTCACCAACGTCGTGCTCTTCCGCCGGGCGATCCCGGCCCACCAGCGGGCGGCCGGCGCCACCGCGTCCGCCCCGCCGCGGGTGGCCGGCTACGCCGTCGCGGACTACCTGGGCAACATCTCCGGCATCGCCGCCTGCAGCGTCGTACCGCTCATGGTGCTGGCCGTGCTCGGCGCGGAGCAGAACGCCTACTACTCGCTCGCCTGGGTGATCGCCGACAGCCTCTACATGGCCGCCTACAGCATGGGCAGCTCGCTGGTGGTCGAGGCCGCCCGGGCACCCGAACGGCTCGCCGAACACGCCCGCCGGATGATGTGGCACACCGGACTGCTCGTCCTCGCGGCGGTGGCCGTGATCGTGGCCTTCGCCCCCTGGATGCTGCGCCTGTTCGGGCCCGGCTACGCCGAGCACGGCACCACCGTGCTGCGGCTGATGGCCCTCTCCGCCCTGCCCACCGTCGTGCTGAGCCTGGCCACCGACGTCGCCCGGGTGCGCCGCGCCCTGGGCTGGATGATCGGGCTCCAACTCGTCTACGCCGTCCTCGTGATCGCGCTCGTCGCCGGACTGCTGCCCGTGTTCGGCCTCACCGGGGTCGGGCTGGCGTGGCTGCTCGCCGCGACGGTCCTCGCCCTCCCGCTGCTGGTCGCCCTCCCGCGCTGGCTGCCGTCGTCCGATCGGAGATCGTGATGAACACCGTGCCGAACGCCGGACCGGTCACCGCACCGGGCCCCGGGCCCACCCTGTCCGTGGTCGTCTGCAGTTACACCCTCGACCGCTGGGACGACCTGTGCGCCGCCCTCGACTCGATCCGTGCCCAGCGCCGGCAGCCCGACGAGACCGTCGTGGTGGTCGACCACTGCCCCGCCCTGACGGCCCGGCTGGCCGCCCGCCCCGGCCTGCGGCTGGTCGAGAGCCCCGAACGCCCGGGCGTCTCCGGCGCCCGCAACACCGGGGTCACGCTCGCCCGCGGCGAGGTGGTCGCCTTCCTGGACGACGACGCGGTGGCCGAACCCGACTGGACCGAACGGCTGCTGGCCGGCTTCCGCGACCCGCGGGTGCTCGGCGTCGGCGGTCGGGTCGACTCCTGGTGGGAGACCGGCCGGCCCGGCTGGTTCCCGCCCGAGTACGACTGGGTGGTCGGCTGCTCCTACCCCGGGGCCGCCGGGAGCACCGGCACGGTGCGCAACTTCATCGGCGCCAACATGTCCTTCCGCCGGGCCGCGGTGGTCGCCGCCGGCGGCTTCCGCGGCGACCTCGGCCGGATCGGCACCAGCCCGTTCGGCTGCGAGGAGACCGAGCTCTGCCTGCGGCTCACCGCCCGGCACCCCGGCACCGAGCTGCGCTACGAGCCCGCCGCCGTCGTCCGCCAGCACGTCCCGCCGGCCCGCACCACCTGGCGCTACTTCAGCTCCCGCTGCTACGCGGAGGGCCGCTCCAAGGCCGTCGTCGCCCGCTACGCGGGCAGCCGGTCGGCGCTGTCCACCGAGCGCCGCTACGTGCGCCGCACGCTGCCCGCCGCGATCCTCCGCGCGCTGGGCCGGCGGCGGCTGCGGGCCGCCGGGGCGCTCGGCGCCGGCGCCTGCCTGGCGGCGGCCGGGTACACCGTCGGCCGGCTCGCCCGGGCGGACGTCGGGGCCACCGCGGCCACCGCGGACGCCGGGGACTCCGGTGCCGCCCCCGCCGCCCGGCCCGGGGTCGCGGCCGTGTCCACCAGGAGCCGGCCATGAAGGAGGTCCCGGTGTTCCTGTACCACTCGGTCTCGGACGACCCGCCGCCGTGGATCGCGCCGTACACCGTGACGCCCGCGGCCTTCCGCCGCCAGATCGACCGGATCGTCGACAGCGGGCGGCCCGTGGTGCCGCTGCGCCGGCTGGTCTCGGCGATCCTCGGCGGCCCGCCGCTGCCGCCCCGCGCCGCCGTCCTCACCTTCGACGACGGCTTCGCCGACTTCTACTGGACGGTGGCCCCGCTGCTCGCCGAGCGCGGCCTGCCGGCCACCCTCTACGTCACCGTCGGCGCCGTCCACCCGCCGGGCGGGCCGCCCACCGGCAGCCTCTTCCCGCCGGCCGACATGCTGAACTGGCGGCAGATCAGCACCCTGGACGCGATGGGCGTCGAGATCGGCGGCCACTCCGTCACCCACGCCCAGCTGGACACCGTCTACGGGCGGCGCTGCACCGACGAGATCGTCGAGTGCAAGCGGCGCCTGGAGGACGCCCTCGGCCACGAGGTCGCCGCGTTCGCCTACCCGCACGGGTACTCCAGCCCGGCCGTCCGGCGCAAGGTCCGCGAGGCGGGCTGGACGTCGGCGACCGCGGTGGAGAACAAGTTCAGCTCCGCCTCCGACTCCGTGCTGCGGATCTGCCGGCTGATGGTCCGCAGCGACACCCCCGACCACGTCTTCGACGGCTGGATCGCCGGGCGGGGAGCCCGAGTCGGACCCGTCCCGGAGAGCCTCTACACGCGGCTCTGGCGCAACTACCGCCGGCTGCGCACCGCGGTCGGCAGTCCGGTCGGAAGGCCGTCCAATGGTTGACCAACTGGCCCCCGCCCAGCTCCCCACCGGCGGCCCGCCCCCGGAGCCCGACGGCGCGCGCCCGCCCGGGCGCCTGCGCGCGGGGCCGCTGCGCGCGCTGCGCGCCGGCTGCCGGGAGGCCGGGCCGCTCGGCGTCTTCGCTCGCCTGGCCCTGCCGGTGGCGCTCGCCCTGTGGCTGCTCGCGCTGCCCCGGGTGCGGCTCGGCGGCATGGGCGACCTCGGCCTGATCCAGGTGCTGCCGGCCCTGTACTGGACCGGCCTGGCCCTGCTGGTGGCCGGCTTCGTCGCCGTCCTGCGCGACCGGCGGATCCGCCAGCGCTGGGCGGCCGGGTACGTCCTCGCCCTGATCGCCTTCCTCCACGCCACGCCCACCCTGCTCTACCCGGAACTGCGGTACGCGTGGGCCTGGAAGCACGTGATGGTCGTGGACGCCATGCTGCGCCACGACGGCTCCGTGCCGAACGCCGGCGAGCTGGACATCTACAACCAGTGGCCCGGCTTCTTCCAGCTCAACGTGCTGCTGCTGCGCGCCACCGGCCTGCACTCCGCGCTCGGGTACGCGGCCTGGTTCCCGGTGCTCACCAACGTCCTGCTGCTCGGCCCGCTGCTGCTGATCTTCCGTACCGTCACCCGGGACCGGCGGCTGGTCTGGGGCGGCATCTGGATCTACTACAGCACCTCCTGGATCGGCCAGGACTACTTCTCCCCGCAGGCCTTCTCCTACCTGCTGTTCCTCGCGGTGCTCGCGCTGGTGCTGCGCCGGCTGGCGGCCACCCGCGTCGCGCAGGGACCGCCCGGCGGGGGAGCGTCCGCCGGCCGGGACGCCACGGCGGGTGGGGGAGGCCCGGCGGGTGGGCGAGGCCCGGCCGGCGCGCGGAGCGGGCCGGGCACCGGCGCCCGGGCGATGACCTGGGTGACCGACATCCCGCCCCGGGGCGGCTGGCGCCCGCTGCCGTTCGCCCTGGTGCTCGTCCTGACGGCCGCCATCGCCTGCTCGCACCAGCTCACCCCGCTGATGCTGATCAGCGCCCTGCTGATGCTCGCCCTCCCGCGGCGCAACCGCCGGGTGGTGCTGCCCGCCCTGGTCGGTGCCGTCGGCATCACCTTCGCCTGGGACGCCACGGTCGCGCGGCCCTACCTGGCCAAGAACATCGGCAACCTGGTCGCCGCGCTGGCCTCGCCCGACAACAACGCGCTGCCCGGCCTCCAGCGGCTCGCCCAGCCCGCCCCCGGACAGGTGTTCGCCTCCTGGGTCGACCGGGGCCTGACCGCCGCCGTCCTGCTGCTCGCGGTGACGGCGGTGGTGCACCACCGCTGGGTGCGCCGCACCCCCCTGCCGCTGCTCCTGATCGCGCCCGTCCCGCTGCTGCTCGCCAACAGCTACGGCGGCGAGATGATCTTCCGCGCCTACCTGTTCGCGCTGCCCGCGGCCGCTCTGCTCGCCGCGACCGTGCTGATCCCGTCCTCCCGTGCTCCGGCCGGCCCCGCCGCCCCGTCGGGCACCCCCGCCGGCCACCGGGCCCGACGCCCGCGCCGGGCGCTGCCCGCGGTGCGCCGGGGGCTGACCCTGGTGGCGCTGATCGCCCTGCTGGGCGGCCTGGTCTTCGGCTACTACAGCAAGGAGGCCATGAACACCTTCGGCCCCGGCGAGGTCGCCGCACTGCGCTACGTCGCGCACACCGCGCCGCCGGGGTCGCGGATCGTCTCGGTCACCGCGGACCTGCCCGGCTCCGAGGAGCGCTACGACGAGCTCAGCCGGACGGCGCTCTCGGTGGGCACGCCCGACGACCGCCGGCAGCTGGTCGCCGACCCGGCCTCGGCCGTCGAGGCCGCACTCGCCGACCCCGCCGTGACCGGCCCCTCGTACCTCGTGCTGACCAAGGCCCAGACCGCCGAGTGCAGGCTGACCGGCATCCTGCCCGCCGATACCGTCGACCGGGTCCGCGCGGCGGCCTCCGCCTCCCCGACGCTGCGGGTCGTGTTCACCGACGGTGACGCCACCGTCTACCGGCACTCCACCCAGGTCGCCGTCGAGAGCCCGTTCGCGGAGAGTGGGCAGTGATGATGAGGCCGCCTCCCCGCACCGCCGCCCGGCTGGCGCCCGCCCTGCTCGGCTGGGCCGCGCTGGCGTCCACCGGGCTGGCGGCGGGCAGTCCGCTGCGCGTCGCGCTGACCGGCGCCTTCCTGGTGATCGGCCCGGGGGCGGCCGTCCTGCTGGCCCGGCCCACCGTCGCCCGGACGGCCGGCGGCCCCGACCGGCTCGCCGCCGCCTCGCTCGCGGTGGCGCTGAGCACCGCACTGGCCGCGCTGACCGCCGTCGCGCTGCTGGGCTCCCACGTCTTCTCGGTGCGCGCCGCGCTCGCCGCCCTGGCGGCCGTCACCACGGTGCTCGCCCTGGTGCCGCACCGCACCCGGCGGGGCCGGCCGGCCGGGGCGCGGCCGGGGCACGGACGGTGGCGACCGGGTCGGGCCCGCCGGACGGCCGGCGGGTTAGCGGCGGCCGCCCTGTTGGTGCTGGCCGCCGCCTGTTCCGGCACCTCCGGGACGGCCGGCGGCTCCGGGCCGACGGGGTCGGGCACCGGGCTGCCGGCGGGCGCCGCCGCGAACCGGCCCCCGGCGCCCGGCACCTGGCGGCTGGTGTTCGACGACGAGTTCACCGGCTCCTCGCTCGACACGGCGAACTGGACCACCTGCTACGACTGGAACGACGGTGGCTGCACCAACGCCGGCAACGGCGAGGACCAGTGGTACCAGCCGGGCCAGGTCAAGGCCGGCGGCGGCCGCCTCACCCTGACCGCGCAGCCCCGGACGGTGAAGGGCAGCGACGGCCGGACGTACCCGTGGGTCTCCGGCATGGTCAGCACCGGCCGCGACTCCTGGAACGCCGAACCGCGCCACACCTTCACCTACGGCTACTTCGCGGCCTCGATCAAGGTCCCGGCCAACCCGCACGGCTTCTTCCCCGCCTTCTGGCTGATCCCGGCCGCGACCAGGGGCACCCCGCCGGAGGTGGACATCGCCGAGTTCCCCAACACCGACCAGTACGTCCACATGAACCTGCACTGGCGCGGCGCGGACGGCTCCGACCAGCACGTCGGCCAGAACTGGGGCCCCGCCGACTTCTCCGCCGGCTACCACGTCTTCGGCGTCGACTGGGAGCCCGCCGCGGTGACCTGGTACGTCGACGGCAAGGCCTGGTTCCAGGTCACCGACCCCTCGCGGATCCCGGCCGTGGCGATGGAGATCGTGATCAACCTCGCCGTCGGGTACCTGGAGTCGCCGCCCGCCGGGACGGACTCGGCGGCCCTGCAGGCGCAGTGGGTCCAGGTGTGGCAGCACTGAGAGGTGGGAGCGTTATGGCAGGAGGCCCGCTGGGCGTCGACCGCGCCGTCCCCGCGCTGCTGGTGAAGGTCGGTCACTACCCGCTGTCGCACAGCGCCGTCGGCGCGGTGCGCTCGCTCGGCCGGCTCGGCGTCCCGGTCTACGCGATGGTCGAGGACCGGCTGACGCCCACCGCGCTCTCCCGCTACCTGACCGGAGCGCTGGTCAGGCCGAGCACCGGCCGGGAGCCGCCCGCCGAACTGGCGGCCGCCCTGCGGGGGGTGGCCCAAGAGGTGCGGCGGCGGAGCGGGCGGCGGGCCGTGGCGGTGGCCACCGACGACGAGGCCGCCGTGCTGCTCGCCGAGCACGCGACCGAGCTGGCCGAGGACCTGCTGCTGCCGCCGGTACCGCCCGGTCTGCCCCGGCGGCTCGCCGACAAGGGCGGCCTGCACGACCTCTGCCGCGGTACCGGCACCCCCACCCCGGCCGCCCGGACGCCCGTCGACCGGGCCGGACTGCTGGCCGCCGCGGCCGAGTTCGGGTATCCGCTGGTGCTGAAGAACCTCGCCTCCTTCACCCGGCTGGAGCGCCCGGTGGTCGGCCACACGACCGTCGTCCGGAGCGAGGCGGAGCTGCTGTCCCACTGCCCGCCCGGGGCCTCCTCCGACGGGCCGCCGCTCGCGGTGCTCGTCCAGGAGTACCTGCCCGCCGAGCAGGCGCGGGACTGGATCACCCATCTGACCTGTGGCCCCGGCGGCGAGCCGCTGGCCGTCTTCACGGGCGTCAAACTGCGGTCCTGGCCCCCCGGCGCGGGCGTCACCACCCGGGCCGGGTCCGTCGCCAACCCCGAGCTGGCCGAGCTGGCCGTCCGGCTCTGCCGGCGGCTCGGCTACTGCGGGATCGCCGACCTCGACTGGCGGCTCGACCTGCGGGACGGCCGGTACAAGCTGGTGGACTTCAACCCGCGGACGGGCGCGCAGTTCCGGCTCTTCGAGACCACCGCGGGCGTCGACGTGGTGCGGGCGCTGCACCTGTCGCTCACCGGGCGGCCGGTGCCGCCCGGGCCGCAGCTGCGGCGCGGCTACGGGGTCGGCCAGCTCGACCTGCTCTCCCTCGGGTCCGCCGCGTGGCACGAGCACCGCCCGCCCGCCGACCCGTGGCCGCGCCGGGGCACCGAGCGGGCCTGGCTCTGCGCGGACGATCCGCTGCCCGCCGTGGTCGTCGCCGCCCGGTTCGGCGGCCGGGCCGCGCGGTACGCCGCCCGCCGCCTGGCGGCCGCGGCCCGGGGC
>NZ_JBHWUI010000035.1:0-60335 GCF_042737525.1 Kitasatospora sp. NPDC059973
AGCGGACCCCGAAGGATCCGACGTGCGCGATACTGGGATTGAACCAGTGACCCCTACCGTGTCAAGGTAGTGCTCTCCCGCTGAGCTAATCGCGCCTGGTGTGGCGGTCCTGCAGCGGACCCCGAAGGATCCGACGTGCGCGATACTGGGATTGAACCAGTGACCCCTACCGTGTCAAGGTAGTGCTCTCCCGCTGAGCTAATCGCGCGGGGAGGTCGCCCGGTCGAACCGGTCGTACCTCTTGGAGGTGGAGACGGGATTTGAACCCGTGTAGACGGCTTTGCAGGCCGTTGCCTCGCCTCTCGGCCACTCCACCAGGCAACACTCGAAGAACGATCTTACACTGTTCTCCATCGAGCGGACGACGAGATTCGAACTCGCGACCCTCACCTTGGCAAGGTGATGCTCTACCAACTGAGCCACGTCCGCCTGTCTCCCGGGGGTCTCACCGCTTTTGTGCGGCTGCGCTCCCTGGCGACGTGTTGAACTCTAGCGGATTCCCGGGCCAGCTAAAAATCCGTTCCCGCAGCGTGCCGCGGGGGTGCCCCCGGGGTGCCGCCCCGTCAGCCGTTCCGGGTGGCCACCGCCCCCACCTGCGGCGCACCCGACGGTCAGCCGCCGGCCACCCGGCGCACACCCGCGCGACGCCCGCACCTGCTCACGCCCCCTGCGGCGGCCCGACCCCCGCCCGCGCCCCCGACCTACACTTCAGGCACCGCAGCCCCACCAGCCCGCGCAGGAGAACCGTGTCCGGCCAGCCCGTCCCCCACAGCCCGCTCGCCCGCTTCGGCGGCCGCCTCGCCACCGGGCTGCGCGACGTCACCTCGGACCCGGCCGCCCTCGACTCCGCCGGCTTCTGGGCCGTCGTCCACGACTTCGAGGGCCGCCTCACCTGCGCCCGCTTCGACGACGTCCGCCCCGCCCCCGCGCCCCCGTCCGGCGCGGGCTGGCTCGGCCCGGCCGCCGACAGCTGGCACAGCTCCCTGGACCGCGCCGCCTACGAGGCCGGCGTCCGCCGCATCCGCGACCACATCGCGGCCGGCGAGGTCTACCAGGCCAACCTCTGCCGCGTCCTCTCCGCGCCGCTGCCGGACCGGGACCGCACCGACATCGACGCCCTCACCGGTCTGCTCGCACACGGGAACCCCGCCCCCTACGCGGGCACCGTCCGGTTGCCCGGACACGGCGTCGAGATCGCGACCGCCTCGCCCGAGCTCTACCTGCGCCGCGACGGCCGCACCGTCTCCTCCGGCCCGATCAAGGGCACCGGCCGCACCGAGGCCGACCTGCTGGAGAAGGACCACGCCGAGAACGTGATGATCGTCGACCTGGTCCGCAACGACCTCGGCCGGGTGTGCGAGACCGGCACCGTCACCGTCCCCGACCTCTGCGTCGTCGAGAAGCACCCCGGCCTCGTCCACCTGGTCTCCACCGTCCAGGGCACCCTGCGCCCGGAGGCCGGCTGGCCCGAACTCCTCGGCGCGACCTTCCCGCCCGGCTCCGTCACCGGCGCCCCCAAGTCCAGCGCGCTGCGGATCATCGACGCCCTGGAGACCGCCCCGCGCGGCCCCTACTGCGGAGCCGTCGGCTGGGTCGACGCCGACCGCGGCGAGAGCGAACTCGCCGTCGGCATCCGCACGTTCTGGATCGACCGGACCGACCCCGGCGCACCCGTGCTGCGCTTCGGCACCGGCGCGGGCATCACCTGGGGCTCCGACCCGGCGCGCGAGTGGGCGGAAACCGAACTGAAGGCCGCCCGCCTGGTCGCGATAGCGTCGGGCACCGCAACCGACTGAAGCGGGACGCACACCCCCGGGCCACCACCGACCCAGGCTCACCGCACCGCGCAACCGCCTTGAGGAGCAGCCCTCGATGCAGCACCCCACCAAGAGCTGGGTCAACGGGTCACTCGTCGACTCCGCCGACGCCGCCCTGTCCGTCCTCGACCACGGCCTCACCACCGGCGACGGCGTCTTCGAGACGATGAAGGCCGTCGACGGCCGGGCCTTCGCCGTCACCCGTCACCTCGACCGGCTCACCCGCTCCGCCCGCGGCCTCGGCCTGCCCGACCCCGACCACGACCTGGTCCGCGAAGCCTGCGCCCAGGTGCTGGCCGCCAACCCGATGCCCCTGGGCCGCCTGCGCCTCACCTACACCGGCGGCATCGCCCCGCTCGGCTCGGAGCGCGGCCAGGACGCCCCCACCCTGGTCGTCTCCCTCGGCACCGCCGCCCGCCGCCCCGACACCACCGCCGCCGCCACCGTCCCGTGGCGCCGCAACGAGCACAGCGCCGTCGCCGGCCTCAAGACCACCTCCTACGCCGAGAACGTCGTCGCGCTCGCCGCCGCCCACCGCGTCCAGGCCTCCGAAGCCCTGTTCGCCAACACCGCCGGGCAGCTCTGCGAGGGCACCGGCTCCAACGTCTTCGTCGTCCTCGGCGGCCGCCTGCTCACCCCCACCCTCGCCTCCGGCTGCCTGGCCGGCATCACCCGGCAGCTCGTCGTCGACTGGTGCGGCGCCGAGGAGACGGACCTGCCGCTGGACGTGCTCCGGGAGGCCGACGAGATCTTCCTGACCTCCACCCTGCGCGACGTCCAGGCCGTCACCCGGATCGACGACCGTGAACTCGCCGGACCGGGCCCCGTCACCACCAAGGCCCTGGCCGTCTTCACCGAGCGCAGCGGCGACGACCTCGACCCCTGAGCCCCACCACACCGGCCCCGGACTCCTCGCGGCCCCCCGGCGGATAGAACACCCGGGCGGCGGGGAAGGGACCACGACATGACCACCACGCTGCGCCCCGAGGGGCCGGAGTCACCCGCCGCCGGCGGCCGCACCAGACGCTGGCAGATCTGCGCCAACGGCCGCCCGGTCGGCGCGCTGCGCACCACCGCCATTCGCCGCGGCAATCAACTCTGGGGTGAGATATCGGAGTTGGAGGTGCACGAGGGGCGCGGCCGGGGGCGCGGCACCTTCGGTGCGCTCGCGGCCGAGGAGGTGCTCCGCGGCTGGGGCTGCACCCGGGTCGACGCCGACGTCCCGGAGGCGGCGCCGGCCGCCCGCGGCCTCGCCGTCGCCCTCGGCTACACCGAGCGGATGCGGAACATGGCCAAGCGGCTCGCCGCCCCGCCCGCGCTCCCGGCCGGCGTCGCCGCGCGCCGGATCGACGCCGAGGCCTTCCCCGGGTGGCTGGCCGACGCCAAGGAGGGCTATCTGTCCGACCTGGTCTCCTCCGGCCTCGGCGCCGAGCAGGCCCGCGCCAAGTCGGACGCCGACCACCAGTCCCTGCTGCCGCAGGGCGCCGACAGCCCCGGCGTGGCCCTGCGCCGGCTCTACGGGGACGCGCCGGACCCGCTGGGCTCGCTCTGGCTTGCCCTGCGGGTCCGGGACCTGCCCGACGGCGCCCCGCTCGCCTGGGTGATGGTCGTCGAGGTGGCCGAGGCCCACCGGGGCGCCGGCCACGGCCGCTCGCTGATGCTGCTCGCCGAACGCGAGTGCCTGGCCGCCGGTGTGAGGGACCTCGGGCTCAACGTGTTCACCGGGAACGCGGTCGCGATCCGGCTCTACGAGTCGCTCGGCTACCGGGTCACCAACCGGGTCTACGGCAAGCCGCTGACCTGACTTGGCGTCAGGACGCCTTCGCCGCCTCGATGACGGCGACGATCCGGTCCCGCAGGCCGTCCTGGCTCTGCCCGCCGTCCAGCCGCTTCCCGCCGATCACATACGTCGGGGTGCCCCGCACCCCGATCGCCTTCCCCTCGGCCTGGTCGGCGTCCACGATCAGCGTGTGCCGGCCGTCGACCAGCGCGGTGTCGACCTCCTCGGCATCCACTCCCACGGCGCGGGCCACCTCCAGCAGCACCTCCTCGCCGCGAGCCGCCAGGTCGTCGACCCGCTCCAGCAGGGCCTCCACGTACGGCCACCCCAGGCCCTGGGCGAACGCCTCCTCGGCGGCCTGCGCCGCGGCGTACGCGTGCTTGTGCTTCTCCAGCGGGAAGTGGCGCAACTCGACGACGAGCGCGTCACCGTACTGCTCGCGCAGCGCCCGGACGTCGTCCAGGGCGGTGCGGCAGTCCGGACACTGGAGCTCGCACCAGAACTCGAGACGGGGGAGGGAACCTTCGATCATGCCCCCAGTGTTCCACTAGTGGGCACCGCGCCGTCCCGGCGGTGTGCCCGGGCGCCGGCCGGAAGCGACGGGAGGTCCGACCCGATGACGAGGACAACTGGACGTGACGGAGTGCCGCCGTGCTGACGGCGGCGGTCTCCTTCGTGCTCACCGCCGCGGGCGTGGCCGTCGCGGGCCTGCGCGCCTACCGCCGGCGCTACCTCTCCGCGACCCGCTGGTTCGCCGTGGCGCTGCTGCCGGCCGGCCTCTACCTGACCGGCCTCTTCCCGGTGGCGCGCACGATCGGCAGCGAGCTCGCCGACTGGGCGACCAAGCTGGTGTTCGACCCCCGGGTCTGGACGGGCATCGCGCTGCTCGCGGTGTCGGCCGCCCTGCTGGTCACCACCCGCTGGGCGGGCCGCCGCCGCGCGGTGGACGCCACCGGCTCCGCGCCGCCCGCCGCCGGGCCCGCCCCGGGACGGGCCGCCGTCACCGGTGCACCGGCCGGCCGGCCCTCCGCCGCCCCGAAGGCCGCCGCTCCCAGGAGCACCGCGCCGAAGGCGGGCAAGCGGGACGACGGCCTCGGCGACTTCGCCGACATCGAGGAGATCCTGCGCCGCCGCGGCATCTGAACGCGGCGGTCACGGCGAGCGGGGGCCGGTGAGCGCTCAGGCGGAGGGCACGGCCTCCGCCGAGCGCTGGCGCGCCCGGTAGGCGGCGACGTGCAGCCGGTTCCCGCAGGTCCGGCTGTCGCAGTAGCGCCGGGACCGGTTACGGGAGAGGTCGACGAAGACGCGGGCGCAGTCCGGCGCCTCGCAGCGGCGCAGCCGCTCGCGCTCGCCCGCCGTGAGGATGAACGCCAGGGCCATGCCCAGCTCGGCCGCCAGGTGGTCGTGCAGCGCGGCGTGCGGGGCGAAGTAGTGGATGTGCCAGCCGTGGTGGTCGTGGTTGGTGAGCCGGGGCGTGGTGCCGGCGGCCGCGACCAGCGCGTTGACCAGCTCGGCGGCCTCCGCCGTGGACTCGGTGCCGAACACCTCCCGCAGCCGGGTGCGCAGCTCCTGCACCTTGCGCAGGTCGTCCTCGGTCAGCGAGTCGATCTCGCTGATCTCCTGGCGGACCACGAAGGCGTCCAGCGCGGCCACGTCGGGCAGCAGCTCGCTGCCGCACACCTCGGGCGCCGTGTTGAGCAGCTCGACGAGGATGCTCAGCGCGCACTCGGTGTCATGGGTGATCAGCACGTGGGGGCTCCTCGCGCGGAGGGGGCCGTCGGCACCCCGCGTCTACGGTCAGTCTCAGACCTTACCGGGCCCCGCAGCGGCGGGCCGCCGCTTCGGTCGAAGGCGTGTACGGATTGCGACGGGGTGTGCGGGCGGCCGTGTCGCGGACCCGCGAAGTCCGATCACCCACCGCCGGGAAACAGCGGCGCCCGGCAGCGAGGCCGGCCACCCGTACGGATGGCCGGCTCCAGTGCCGGGCGCCTGCGGTGCTGCAGTCCGCCCCGGTGGGGGCGGACCGTTTCACCGGCCCCGAGTCCGCGTCGTGCGCGGCTGAGTCGTGCTGCCGTGCCCCCGAGTAGGACGGCAGCGGTGACAGCAGGGGGTTACGGCCCCGCCGACGGCGGGGCGTGACCGCCTCCGGTCGGGGTCAGCTTTCGGCGAGGATGTGGGACAGCTCCCGGTCGAGGTCGAAGTGACGGTGTTCGGTGCCGGGCGGCACGGCGGCGTCCGTGCGCTTGAGAAACGACTCAAGCGCTCGGGCCGGGGCCTCCAGCAGGGCTTCTCCTTCCGGAGAGCTCAGCGCGATGCAGACCACCCCTTGCCCGTGACTGCGCGAGGGCCAGACCCGGACGTCGCCGGTGCCGGTGGGTCGATGCAGCCCCTCCGCAAGGAGATCTCGGGCGAACACCCACTCCACCGTCTCGTCGGCGCCGGTGTGGAACGTGGCGTGCACGGCATAGGGGTCGGCGGTGTCGTAGCGCAGGCCCGCGGGGACGGGCAGTGAGGACTCGCTGGACACGATGAGGCGCAGGTGCAGCTCGCAGCTGACCGTGGTGTTCATAAGCGCCATGGCCTTTCGCTCAGTGTGCGCTCGGGGAATCGCACGTCGGCGAACGGACCATCCCACCTCCACGACCGATGTAAACCCCTCTGTCCCGATTCGGGGCCGAGTCGTACCCCTTACGGCGCATTGCGGAATCGGCACGGAGTGCCCGCCGGGGCATTACCGGGCCACTTCTCGGTTAGTTTCCTGGCATGACTGTGCGAAGCGACAAGGCGCGCGGGAACGCGGGCGGGAACACGAGAACGGGTGATGCGGTCGTGCCGGACGACTCGGGGGTACCCACGCCGGACGGGGACGGGGCGCAGGACGCGGCGGGCGCCGACGGCGGCCGGCCGCTGGGCTCGCGCGCGCCGCACTTCATCCGGCGGTCCAGGCCGCTGCACCTGAGCTGGCAGGTGGCCGTCTTCCTGGTCGGCCTGGCGGTGGTGGTGGCCGGGGTGATCATGCTGCCGCTGCCCGGCCCCGGCTGGGTGGTCATCTTCCTGGGGATGGGCGTCTGGGCCACCGAGTTCGTCTGGGCCCAGCTGGCCCTGCGCTGGACCCGCCGCAAGGTGGCCGAGGCGGCGCAGAAGGCGATGGACCCGAGGGTCCGCCGCCGCAACATCACACTCACCGCGATCGGCCTGGCGGTGATCGCCGGGATCGGCGCCTGGTACCTCTGGAAGTACGGGCTCACCATGCCCTGGAAGATCGACCGGCACTGACCCGGCCGCGGCGACCGGTGGCGGCCCGTTCGGGTGACGGGTCGGGGCGGGGGCCCGGGGCGGGCGTGTTCGGAGCACCCCGGGGGATGCGGTAATGTTTTCCCTGCACCCGGGCGATTAGCTCAGCGGGAGAGCACTTCGTTCACACCGAAGGGGTCACTGGTTCGATCCCAGTATCGCCCACCGGAATGCATTGTGATATGTGAGGCCCAGTCGATTATCGGCTGGGCCTCACATGTATTTCCGCAATCCCGTGAACTGCCGCCGGAGAATCGGACTGAGGCGCAGTCACCTTCCGCGCGGAGCGCGAGTTCTGCCGATGCGCCGGCCGCCCGGGCTGGTGCGAGTTGTACGACACCCCCCGAATGGTGCTACTGTTCTTCTCGTTGCCCGGGCGATTAGCTCAGCGGGAGAGCACTTCGTTCACACCGAAGGGGTCACTGGTTCGATCCCAGTATCGCCCACCGGACAGCACGCAGGCCCCGATCGGATACCGATCGGGGCCTGTTGCGTTCGTGGACCGAGCGACCGAGCGACCGAGCGACCGATCCGGCGAGCGCCGGCCGTCGCATCCGGTCCGGCTACGCCGCGACCTCGCAGCTGTGCTCCGCCGACAGCCGCCGTCCGCACCCGCAGCGGGCCGGGCGCAACGGCCAGGAGAAGTCCACCCGCTCCGGCGTCCCCGAGCGGTCGAACCAGTTCTGCAGCCCCCGGGCCTGCGCGGCGTGCCAGACCGCCTGCCGCAGGTGCAGCTCGGCCGCCGACAGCCCGCCCAGCGCCGCCGGGTAACGCGCGCCGATCGTCCGGACCAGCCCCAGGGCCGCCGTCGCGTCGGCCGCCGCGTCGTGCGCCCCGGTCAGCTCCACCCCGTAGTGCGCGCACAGGTCGGTCAGCGTGCGCCGGCCCTTGCGGTAGCGGTCCACGTGCTTGTCCAGCACCCGGGGATCGAGCACCAGCAGCCCGTCCGGGCCGAGGGCGTCCGCCAGCGCGGTGGCCCGGTGGCGGCGCAACTCCCGGTCCAGCAGCGTCAGATCGTACGGCGCGTTCATCACCACCACGGGGTGCCCCGCGCGGCTCTGCTCGGCGAGGGCACGGGCGATCTCCGCCACCACCGTCTGTGCCGGGCGGCCGTGCGCGCGCACCCGCTCGTCGCCGATGCCGTGGATCGCCCGGGCGCCGTCGGGTATCGGCACGCCCGGATCGGCCAGCCAGGAAGTGGTCCGCGGTGCCGCGCCCGGGCTGAGTTGGACGACCAGGGCGGCCGAGACGATCCGGTCGGTCTCGACGTCCACGCCGGTGGTCTCGGTGTCGAAGGAGGCGAGCGGACCGGTGTACCAGTGCTGCTGCATGACTGCCCCTCAGGTACTGCGATTCCCGCCCGGGTGATACCCGCTCCTGACGCCCCTTCAACCGTTTGGCCCTGTCCGGGCCGGGCACCCTGCGATCAGACGACCCGTTCGAATCCGGACGGGCCCGCGGGCCGGGGGAGGCTACGGGGCGATGACGCTGACAGAGCCGCAGCCCGACGGGGCGGCGGCCGTCCTGCGGGGCGATCTGGCCGTGACGGCCTGCATGGAGACACTGCAGGTCGGCTATCTGCACGCGGTGGCGGCGGCGGCCGGCTGCTCGCTGTCCCAGCCCTTCCCCGACAACGGCATCGACTGGCAGGTCAGCCACGGCTCGCGCGCCCACGCGGTGGACGACGAGGTCACCGTCAAGATCCAGCTGAAGGCCACCGCACAGACCGCACCCGATCCGCGCGGACCCTTCTTCAGCTTCACCCTGGACAACGACCACCTGCGCAAGCTCGCGCGGGAGCGGGTCGCGGTGCCCCGGATCCTGGTCGTGATGCTGCTGCCACGCCGGGTCGACCGCTGGCTCTCGGCCGGCCCGGACGCGCTGGAGCTGCGGCACTGCTGCTACTGGGTCAACCTGGCCGGACACCCGGTCACCGGGCAGCGGCGGACCAACGTCCGGGTGCCCACCGCGAAGGTGTTCGACGACCGGGCACTGTGCGACATCATGGCGCGGGTCGGCGCGGGCGGCAGCCCGTGACGGCCCGGCCCCGGCGGGGAGGAGCAGGACCATGACGCTGCCACACGGGCCGCAGGAGGTCTCCCGGGCGCTGCCCGACCCGGCGGCCGTCGACCCGGCGGTGCTCACCACGCTGCTCGCCCGGCACGGCTGGGTCCGGCGCGGCGGCCCCTCGGCCCGGTACGGCCGCTGGACGCCCCCGGGCGACTCCGACCCGGGCACCAGCCTGCTGGTCCCGGCCGGGGAGGGCTTCGACGACGCCGTCGAGCTGCTCGCCGACGCCGTCACCGCGCTGTCGCGCTCCCGCAGCCCGTCCGCCCGCTCGATCCTGCTCGCCCTGGCGGTGCCGGGGGACGAGCTGCAGTGGCGGCGCGAACTCCCCGGGCCGGCCGGCACCGCGCCCTGGGACGGCGCCGAGCGGCTCCAGCGGGCGGCCCGGGCGATGCTGGCGGCCGGCGCCAAGGCCGGGCGGACCAGGGCCGCCTACTTCGGCGCCCGGCTGGACACCTGGGCCGGGGACTTCCTGGAGCAGGTCCTGGTGGTCGGCGGCGGTCCGGCGGCGGACGGCGCCGCCGGACTCACCGCGTACACCCCGGCGCCCGAGGGGCGGGCGGTGGTCACCACCCTGGTCCGCGCCCTGGAGGCGCTGCGGGACGCCGTGGACTACCGGCGGGTCAGCGGCGGCCCGGAGGCCTTCGAGAACGCGGTGCAGGCGGGCGTCAGCCGGGAGCTGGTGCAGTCCGTCGAGGACCTGGTGCGCGGCGCCACGGCGGCCCAGCTGTCCGTCGCCTGGTCGGCCGCCGCCGGCCCGCCCGGCGGTTTCGGCGACCGGCGGATCGCCCTGGAGTTCTCCCCCGGGGACCTGCCCGCGCTGGAGGAGGCGGCCGCCCTGCTGGAGCGGATCGAACCGGCGGTCGCCGTCACCGTGGTCGGCCTGGTCGTCCGGCTCAAGCGCGCCGACCCCGCCGGACCGGGCACCGTCCGGCTGAAGGTGCTCGGCGGCGCGGAGGTCAGCGAGGTCCGGGTGCGGCTCGCCGACCCCGCCTACCGGGTGGCCGTCGAGGCCCACCTGGCCGGGGCTCCGGTGCGGGTCAGCGGCCGGCTGGAGCGCCGCGGCGGGTTCCGGCGGCTCACCCACCCGGGAGCGCTGGAGCCGTGCGGTCTGGAGGAGGCCGAGCGGGAGCGGCTGCTGAAGACCCTGGGAGAAGGGGGAGCGGGGGCGTAGGTGCACGGCGGGGGTGGTGCTCTCGGTACCATCGTCACGCGCAGCGCCGTGTTGCGTCCTATGAATCCAGCACGTCAGGAGAGACCGGTGACGGACGTCCGGGTAATCATCAACCGCGAACCCGATCGGGAAGAGCGCGTGGTGACCACGGGCACTACGGCCGCCGAGCTCTTCGCCGACGACCGCTCGATCATCGCCGCCCGCATCGCCGGCCAGCTCAAGGACCTCGCGTACGCCGTGCAGGACGGCGACGAGGTCGAGCCGGTCGAGATCGGCAGCAAGGACGGCCTGGACATCCTGCGCCACTCCACCGCGCACGTCATGGCCCAGGCCGTGCAGCAGCTCTTCCCGGAGGCGAAGCTCGGCATCGGCCCGCCGGTCAAGGACGGCTTCTACTACGACTTCGACGTCGAGAAGCCGTTCCACCCCGATGACCTCAGGGCCATCGAGAAGAAGATGCAGGAGATCATCAAGAAGGGCCAGAAGTTCTCCCGCCGGGTGGTCACCGACGAGGCCGCCGCCGAGGAGCTGGCCGCCGAGCCGTACAAGCTGGAGCTGATCGGCCTCAAGGGCTCCGCCGCCACCGCCGGCGAGGGCGCCGACGTCGAGGTCGGCGCGGGCGAGCTGACCATCTACGACAACCTGGACGCCAAGAGCGGCGACCTCTGCTGGGGCGACCTCTGCCGCGGCCCGCACCTGCCGTCCACCCGGCACATCCCGGCCTTCAAGCTGATGCGCAACGCCGCCGCCTACTGGCGCGGCAGCGAGAAGAACCCGATGCTGCAGCGCATCTACGGCACCGCCTGGCCGACCAAGGACGAGCTGAAGGCGCACCTCGACTTCCTGGTCGAGGCCGAGAAGCGCGACCACCGCAAGCTCGGCAACGAGCTCGACCTCTTCTCCATCCCCGAGGAGATCGGCTCCGGCCTCGCCGTCTTCCACCCCAGGGGCGGCATCATCCGCCGCGCCATGGAGGACTACTCGCGCCGCCGGCACGAGGAGGAGGGCTACGAGTTCGTCTACACCCCGCACGCCACCAAGGGGAAGCTCTTCGAGAAGAGCGGCCACCTGGACTGGTACGCGGACGGTATGTACCCGCCCATGCAGCTCGACGAGGGCGTGGACTACTACCTGAAGCCCATGAACTGCCCGATGCACAACCTGATCTTCGACGCGCGCGGCCGCTCGTACCGTGAACTGCCGCTGCGCCTCTTCGAGTTCGGCACGGTGTACCGGTACGAGAAGTCCGGCGTGGTGCACGGCCTGACCCGCGCCCGCGGCTTCACCCAGGACGACGCGCACATCTACTGCACCCGTGAGCAGATGGCGGAGGAGCTCGACTCCACGCTGACCTTCGTGCTCAACCTGCTGCGGGACTACGGTCTGACCGACTTCTACCTGGAGCTCTCCACCAAGGACCCGGTCAAGTTCGTCGGTTCGGACGAGGCCTGGGAGGAGGCCACCGCCGTGCTCGCGAACGTGGCCGAGAAGCAGGGCCTGCCGCTGGTCCCGGACCCGGGCGGCGCGGCCTTCTACGGCCCGAAGATCTCCGTCCAGGCGAAGGACGCGATCGGCCGGACCTGGCAGATGTCGACCATCCAGCTCGACTTCAACCTGCCCGAGCGCTTCGACCTGGAGTACACGGCGGCGGACGGCTCGCGTCAGCGGCCGGTCATGATCCACCGTGCGCTGTTCGGTTCGATCGAGCGGTTCTTCGCGGTGCTGCTGGAGCACTACGCCGGCGCCATGCCGCCGTGGCTGGCCCCGGTCACCGTGACCGGCATCCCGATCACCGACGAGCACGTGCCGTACCTGCTGGAGGTCGCGGCCGAGCTGAAGAAGCGCGGCATCCGGGTCGAGGTCGACACCTCGGACGACCGGATGCAGAAGAAGATCCGGAACGCGCAGAAGAGCAAGGTGCCGTTCATGCTGATCGCGGGCAACGACGACGTCGAGGCGGGCGCGGTGTCGTTCCGCTACCGCAACGGCGAGCAGAAGAACGGCGTGCCGCTCGCCGAGGCGGTCGCCGAGATCGTCGACGCGGTGGAGCGTCGCGTCCAGGTGTGACCTCCCGCCCCGCGTCAGCGGGGTTCGCGGGGCAGTCTCCACACGGAGTCTGCCCCGCACTGCTTTGCAAGCCACGCCGGGCGAATATGCTGATCAGCATGACGACTGAGCCGGAACTGCAGCGGGGCGTCGGCGAGCCGGACGGCTTCCGCCGCCTGTGGACCCCCCATCGGATGGCCTACATCCAGGGCGAGAACAAGCCCACCGGTCCGGCTCCGGACGACGGTTGTCCGTTCTGCTCGATCCCGTCGCTGAGCGACGAGGAAGGGCTGGTCGTCGCGCGCGGGAGCTCCGTGTTCGCGGTGCTCAACCTGTACCCGTACAACGGCGGGCACCTGATGGTGGTCCCGTACCGGCACGTCGCGGACTACACCGAGCTGGACGACGCGGAGACGGCCGAGCTGGCCGTGTTCACCAAGAAGGCGATGGCGGCGCTGCGGGCGGCCTCGGGCGCGCACGGGTTCAACATCGGGATGAACCAGGGCGCGGCGGCGGGCGCCGGGATCGCGGCGCACCTGCACCAGCACGTGGTGCCGCGCTGGGGCGGGGACACCAACTTCATGCCGGTGGTCGGCCACACCAAGGTGCTGCCGCAGCTGCTGGCGGACACCCGCAAGATGCTGGCCGAGGCCTGGCCGCAGGGCTGAACCGCGGGGCTGAACCGCAGGGGAAAGGGGCCCACCGAAGAACCGGTGGGCCCCTTTCCCCTGCTCTGCGTCGGGCCGCTCAGCCGGCGTCGTACTGGTCGACCTTGTAGGGCCGGGTGCCCTGCGCCTCGGACTTGATGATCGAGGCGCGGTTCTTGAAGAAGCGCTCGGTGTCGAGGTCGTGCTCCTCCAGGAACTCCAGCACGGCCGCGTGGACGGCGGTGAGCACCGGGGTGGCGGCGTTGAGCGCGTTGTCGGTCATCGACCGGGTGTTCCAGGGCGGCGCGGCCCAGACGTGGCGCAGGCCGAACGGCTCGGGCAGGCCGAGGCCGCCGCCGAGCCAGGCGAGCAGGCCGGGGCTGCGGTGGAGGGGGGCGCGGACGGCCTGCCGGACCACCTCGTCGTTGTCGATCAGCGGGAGCTTGACCGTCCGCTCCTCCCAGAACTTCAGGCTCTTCGGGACGGACTTCTCCTTGTCCTTGGGCTTGTCGGAGAAGACGCCGTTGACCGGGCCGAGCGCGTAACCGGCCACGCTGACGTTCATGGTGTGCGCGAGCAGGACGACGGTGACGGTGAAGGTGAGCACCAGCTTGCCGTCGTGGGTGACGAACTGGGTGGCGAGGTAGTGCCGGGGGCCGCCGGGGAAGGTCTGCTTGTCCGCTATGGCCTGGACGGCGAAGTCGCGCATCCGGTCGCCGTCCATGTCGGCGTTGCCGGGGCGGCCGATCTCGTCGGCGCCCTCGCCGACCTCGAAGACCACCCACTGCTTGACGGCGACGTTGGGAATGCCGCTGTTGGCGACCTCGCTGATGCCGAGGCCCTTGAGGTGCCCGGCGATCTTGCGGACGAGGTCCCAGGGGTGGAACGCGCGGAAGTCGGCGTGGCCCTCGGCCGGGCGCAGGGCATCGACCATCTTCCACTCGCCCCAGCGCCGGCCGGCGCCGAGGATCCCCTTGGGACCGGCGTAGTGCTGGATGTTGGTGTCCTGCTCGGCTTCGAGCCGGCCGAGCTTGGCCCGCAGGTCGGCGGCCTTCTTGTCCAGGTCGTCGCGCGGGACGGCCATGGGGACGGTCGCGGCCACGGCGTTGCCCTCGACGAGGTCGCGCCAGCGGTTGCGCAGGTCGACGGCGGTGCCGACGACGATGCGCTTGGCAAGGTACCAGCCGACGACCGGTGCGAGCATCACGATGCGCAGGTAGACGCCCAACAGGCCGCCGGCGGGCGGCTTGAGGGCGAGCAGCACGCCGACGGCGGCCGCCACGAGGAGGACCACCGCGCCGACGACGCCGGCGTTCCTGGGGCTGTCCCGCTTGAGCCAGGCGCGGAGCTGGAAGGCGCCGAGCCAGACCAGGGCGCCGGGCAGGAAGAGCAGACCGGTGACGAGGGTGACGGTGGTGAGCCGGCGGTCTCGGGCGGCGCGCAGGTCCTCGGCGGCCAGGCAGTGCTCGACGATCTGCCGGGTGTCGATGCCGAAGGACGGGACGAGGGGCTTGCGGTCGCCGCCGAGGGTGCGTCCGATCACGGCGCGGCTGAAGGCCTCGCCGAGGTTGGGGCGGAAGAGGGCGAAGCGGCCCTTCTTCTCGGTGGCGTTGGCGACGGTCTCGACGAAGCCGCGGACCTCGCCGTCGCGGTAGGCGGCCGAGGAGAGCGCCTGGGTGACGGCGGTCTGCGGGCCGGTGTCGGTCCGGGGTATCTGCGCACCCGGGGTCATGTCGAGTGTCGTCACGGTGGCTTCCCCTCCTCCCCTTGTCAGCGGCAGGGTACCGCGCCGCGGTACCGGCGCGCGGATGATCGTCTGAAGTGCCGTCACGTTCGGGCCAGTACGCGCTCGTGGGGCATGATGCCCACCTTTGCGCCGTGCGATACCCGTGTGCGGGGGGTGGACGGGCGCAATGGTGCACGATGGGCGCATGGGCCGTACGGAGGGAGCCGTGATGAAGGATCCGGTGCTGGTTTTCGACGGGGACTGCGCGTTCTGCACGACGTGTGCCGGCTGGGCGGAGCGGTACCTGCGCCAGACCCTGGCGTCGGGCGGCTGGGAGGCGGAGCCGTTCCAGTTCGCGGATCTCGCCGGGCTGGACGCGCTGGCCGGCGGGCGCGGCGAGGTGTCCTGGGAGCGGGCCGGGCGCGAGGTGCTCTGGGTGACGCCGGCCGGCCGGGTGTACGGCGGTGCGCAGGCGGTGGCGCGGCTGCTGATGCGGTCGGGCGGGGTCTGGGCGTACCTGGGCGGGGTGCTGGCGCTGGCGCCGGTGCGGCCGCTCGCGGACGTGCTGTACCGCTGGGTGGCGAAGAACCGGCACCGGATGCCGGGCGGGACGCCCGCCTGCGCGCTGCCGAAGCGCTGACGCTCCGGGGCCGTCAGGCGGTGTGCTTGGCCGCGAGGGCGGCGGGCATGGGTTCGTGGCGCAGATGGGCGCGGGAGAACTCGGCGGTGCCGTGGGTGAGGGAGCGCAGGTCGACGGGGTAGCGGGCGAGTTCGAGCTCGGGGACCTCGGCGCGGAGCAGGGTGAGGCCCGGGCCGCCGGTCTCGGTGCCGAGGACCCGGCCGCGGCGGGCGGAGAGGTCGCCGAGGACGGCGCCGAGGTAGTCGTCGGGCAGTAGGACGCTGACCGCGGAGACCGGTTCGAGCAGTCGGATGACGGCGTGTTCCGCGGCGTCGCGCAGGGCGAGGGCGGCGGCGTTCTGGAAGGCGGAGTCGGAGGAGTCGACGGAGTGCGCCTTGCCGTCGGTGAGGGTGACCCGGATGTCGACGAGCGGGTACCCGGCGCCGACGCCCTTGGCGAGCTGGGCGCGGACGCCCTTCTCCACCGAGGGGATGAAGTGCTTGGGCACGGCGCCGCCGACGACGTGTTCCCGGAACTCGAAGCCGGCGCCGGCCGGCAGCGGTTCGACCTCCAGCTCGCAGATCGCGTACTGGCCGTGCCCGCCGGACTGCTTGACCAGTCGGCCGTGGCCGGCGGCGGCGGTGCCGAAGGTCTCGCGCAGGGCGACCTTGGGTTCGACGGTGTCGACGTGGACGCCGTGCCGGCCGCGGAGCCGGTCGAGGACGACCTCGGCGTGGGCCTCGCCGGTGCACCAGAGGACCAGCTGGTGGGTGTCGGGGTTCTGTTCCAGGCGCAGCGCCGGGTCTTCGGCGGTGAGCCGGGCAAGGGCCTGGGAGAGCCGGTCGTCGTCGCCCTTGCTGTGCGCCTCGATGGCGATCGGCAGGAGCGGTTCGGGCAGCGGCCAGCCGTCGAGCTTCACGGGGTGGCCGGGTTCGTGGACGGTGTCGCCGGGGCGGGCGGTGCTGACCTTGGCGGCGCAGACGAGGTCTCCGGCGACGGCGTGCGGGACGGGCCGCTGGAGCTTGCCGAACGGGCTGGTGAGGCCGGTGACGCGTTCGTCGCCGGTCTGGTCCTCGGGGTGGTCGGGGCCGGTGAGGTGGATGTGGGTGTCGGGGCGCAGGGTGCCGGCGTAGATCCGCAGCAGGCTGATCCGGCCGACGTAGGCGTCGGCGGTGACGCGGACGACCTGGGCGGCGAGGGGGGCGTCGGGGTCGCAGTCCGGGCCGGGGCGGGTGCGTTCGGTGGGGTCGGGGAACGCGGTGGTGATGAGGTCAAGGAGTTCGGCCGAGCCGAGGCCGCGGTCGGTGGTGGGCAGGGCGGGGTGCAGGGCGCAGGCGAGGACTTCGCGGCGCAGACCGGCTTCGAGGGCGTCGGTGTCGAGCGGTTCGCCGGCGAGGTAGCGCTCCATGAGGGTGTCGTCCTGGCCGGAGATGGCTTCGACGAGGCTCTCGCGGGCGGGGCCGGTGTCGGGCAGCGGTTCGGCCTCGCCGTAGGTGCGGCCGGTGAGCAGGTCGACGGTGCCGGCGGGGTGGCCGTCGTGGTGGACGGGGAGGAAGAGCGGGCGAAGGGTGTCCGGGCCGAGCCCGAAGGCGTCGTGGCAGGCGGTGAGGATGTCGTCGAAGTCGCTGCGGGCGATGTCGAACTTGGCGACGGCGATGGCGCGGGGGATGCCTTCGGCGGCGCACTCGCGCCAGAGGGCGCGGGTGGGGGTGGTGACCGGGTCGGTGGCCGAGACGACGAAGACGGCGCCGTCGGCGGCGTGCAGGGCGGCCCGCAGGTCGGCGGTGAAGTCGGGGTGGCCCGGCGGGTCGATCAGGTTGACCTTGACGCCGTTCCATTCGAGGGGGAGCAGTGAGAGCTGGACGGAGCGCTGCTGCTGGTGCTCGATGTCCTCGTGGTCGGAGACGGTGTTGCCGTCGGTGACGCGGCCGGCCCGGCCGAGGGCGCCGGCGGTGAGGGCGAGGGATTCGGCGAGGGTGGTCTTGCCCACGCCGCTGCAGCCGATGAGGACGACGTTGCGCAGCAGTCCGGGGTCGGTGACGCTGGGCGCCTGGCCGGATCGTGCGGTGCTGCGGTCGGGCATCGGGGTCTCCTCCCGTCGCGCCGAGGCTGACGTGAAAAGTCTAGGGGCGGTGTTCGCGGGGGCGCGTGTTCTGGGGGTGCGCGGTGACCGGGTGTGTGCGGCCGTGCGCCGGGGGTCGCGGGTGGGCGGGCGGTGGGGGCGGGCGGGCGGTGCGGTGCGCGGAGGGGCGTCGTGGGCGTGACTACGATGGGTGCGCCGGGTGGGCTGATCCGTCCGGCCGTCTGCCGCGTACTCCGCCGCAGGCGGGTACCAGGGAGATCGGAGCGGTTCGGAAGGCCATGCTCAACAAATACGCGCGTGCCTTCTTCACACGTGTCCTGACCCCGTTCGCCGCGTTCCTGATCCGGCTGGGGGTGAGCCCGGACGCCGTGACGCTGATCGGTACCGCCGGTTCGGTCGCCGGTGCGCTGGTGTTCTTCCCGCGTGGGGAGTTCTTCTGGGGCACCATCACGATCACGCTGTTCATCTTCTCGGACCTGGTGGACGGGAACATGGCGCGGCAGCTGGGCCGGTCGACCAAGTGGGGTGCCTTCCTGGACTCCACGCTGGACCGGGTCGCGGACGCCGCGATCTTCGGCGGGCTGGCGATGTGGTACGCGGGCGGGGGCGACAACGATCTGCTCTGTGCCGTGGCGATCTTCTGCCTGGCCAGCGGCCTGGTGGTGTCGTACACCAAGGCGCGGGCGGAGAGCCAGGGGCTGCCGTGTGATGTGTCGGGGCTGGTGGAGCGGGCCGAGCGGCTGGTGATCAGTCTGGTCGCGGCCGGCGTCGCGGGTCTGCACACCTTCGGGGTGCCCTATGTGGAGTGGCTGTTGCCGGTGGCGCTGTGGCTGGTGGCCGCGGGCAGCCTGGTCACGGTGTTCCAGCGGATGCTGACGGTGCGCCGCGAGGCGTTCGAGGCCGACCGAGCGGCGGCCGGGAGCTGATGGGGGGCGGGCCTTCGGTGAAGGACCGACTGGTGTACTCGGCCTACGCGTCGGGCTGGGCGGTGCTGCGGCACCTGCCGGAGCCGGTGGCGCGGGGCCTGTTCGACCGGATCGCCGACTTCGCCTGGCGCAGGCGCGGCAAGCGGGTGCTCCAGCTGGAGGCGAACCTGCGGCGGGTCCGGCCGGGGCTGGACGAGGCCGGGCTGCGGGAGTTGTCGCGGGCCGGGATGCGGTCGTACATGCGGTACTGGATGGAGTCCTTCCGGCTGCCGGTGTGGAGCCGGCAGCGGGTGGCCCGCGATGTGCAGGTGGCCGGCTTCGAGCAGCTGCGGGAGGCGATGGAGTCCGGCCGCGGTGCGGTCGTCGCCTTGCCGCACATGGGGAACTGGGACCTCGCGGGCGCCTGGGTGGCGCTGGAGGGGTACCCGTTCACCACGGTCGCGGAGCGGCTGAAGCCCGAGAAGCTGTTCGACCGCTTCGTGGCGTTCCGGGAGAGCCTGGGCATGGAGGTGCTCGCGTTGACCGGCGGCGGGGTGAACGTCGTCGGTACGCTGGCCCGCCGGCTGCGGGAGGGGAAGCTGGTCTGCCTGGTCGGCGACCGGGACCTCTCGGAGGCCGGGATCGAGGTGTCCTTCTTCGGGGAGGCGACCAGGATGCCGGCCGGTCCGGCGGCGCTCTGCCAGCGGACCGGGGCGGCGCTGCTGCCGGTCTCGCTCTGGTACGACGGCCCGCTGCTGCGGGCGCGGATCCACCCCGAGATCGTTCCGCCGCCGGAGGGGGACCGCAAGGAGAAGACCCAGGCGATGGTGCAGGCCATGGCTGACGTCTGGGAGCAGGGGATCCGCGAGCACCCCGAGGACTGGCACATGCTGCAGCGGTTCTGGCTGGCGGACCTGCCGGTCCGCGCCGCGGTGGAGGAGCCGGCGCGGCCGGCCGGCGCCGCCCGCCCCGCTCCGGCCGCCGGCGAGCCCGCCGCCGAGGCCTCCGGGCCCTGACCCGCCGCACCCGCCGCACCTACAGGATCACGAGGAACCAGTGAAGATCGGCATCGTCTGCCCGTACGACTGGGACGTTCCCGGCGGGGTGCAGTTCCACATCCGGGACCTGGCCGAGCACCTGATCGGCCTCGGCCACGAGGTGTCGGTGCTGGCGCCCGCGGAGGACGACGAGGCGCTGCCGCCGTACGTGGTCTCGGCGGGGCGGGCGGTGGCGGTGCCGTACAACGGCTCGGTCGCGCGGCTGAGCTTCGGCATCCTCTCGGCGGCCAGGGTCCGGCGGTGGCTGAACGAGGGCCGGTTCGACATCCTGCACGTGCACGAGCCGGCCTCGCCGAGCCTGTCGATGCTGGCCGCCTGGTCGGCGTCGGGGCCGATGGTCGGCACCTTCCACACGTCCAATCCGCGGTCGCGGGCGATGATCGCGGCCTCGCCGATCCTGCAGCCCGGCCTGGAGAAGATGCGGGCGCGGATCGCGGTGAGCGAGTACGCCCGGCGGACCCTGGTGGAGCACCTGGGCGGAGACGCGGTGGTGATCCCCAACGGGGTGGACGTCGGCTTCTTCGCGGAGGCGGAGCCGGACGCGCGCTGGACGGGTGGGGCGGCGTCCGGCGAGCCCGGCACGATCGGTTTCATCGGCCGGATCAACGAGCCGCGCAAGGGCCTGCCGACGCTGCTGGCGGCCCTGCCGCGGATCCTGGCCGAGCGGCCGGGGGTGCGGCTGCTGGTGGCCGGCAAGGGCGACGAGGAGGAGGCGGTCGCCGGCCTGGCGCCGGAGGTCCGCGCGCAGGTGGAGTTCCTCGGCATGGTGAGCGACCGGGACAAGGCCCGGCTGCTGCGCAGCGTCGACCTGTACGTGGCGCCGAACACCGGTGGCGAGAGCTTCGGGATCATCCTGGTGGAGGCGATGTCGGCGGGCGCCCCGGTGCTGGCGAGCGACCTGGACGCGTTCAAGCAGGTGCTGGACGGCGGGGACGCGGGGGAGCTGTTCCCGGTGGAGGACGCGGACGCGCTGGCCGCGGCGGCACTGCGGCTGCTGGGGGACCCGGGCCGGCTGGAGGAGCTGCGCAAGGCGGCGTCCCGGCACGTGCGGCGGTTCGACTGGTCGACGGTCGGTGCGGACATCCTGGCGGTGTACGAGACGGTGACGGCCGGCGCGGTGGCGGTGGTCGGCGAGGACGAGCGCGGCGGCCGGCGCGGGCGGTTCGGGCTGGCCCGGGACTGACCCGGGCGTCCGGGGGCCGGTCGGCCGGGAATCGGCGGGGGCCGTCCGGGGTTGGGCTGCCTGAACCACCGATCATCGTGACCCTGGAGGCACCGGATGCCGCAGATCTCCGTCGACTACTCCCCGAGCCTGTCCGGCGCCTTCGACCGGCGTGCGCTGGGCCTGGCGATCAACCGGCTGGTGGTGAAGACCATCGACGCGAGCCCGGAGGCGTGCAAGACGGTCTTCCGCGAGGTGCGGGACTTCGTGGTGGGCGTGGAGGACGGCGAGGGCGCGGGCGACGCCCAGGTGTACGTCGAGTTCCAGATCTTCCCGGGCCGTACCCCGGAGGCGAAGGCGGCGCTCAGCGACGCCGTGCTGGCGCTGCTGGCGGAGCGGATCGCGCCGGCGCCGGGCACCCGGCTGTTCACCGCGGTGAACGTCGAGGACATCGACCGCGCCAGCTACCGGAGTGCCACCGTCGGAGGCTGACGCCGGGCACCCGGTAGCGTAGCGCCCCGTGACTACCTGGATCTGGGCCGCCGTGGCCGTGGTGCTGTTCGGCATGTACCTGAGTTGGACGGCCGGCCGACTGGACCGGCTGCACGCCCGGATCGACGCCGCGCGGGCGGCGCTGGACGCGCAGCTGGTCCGGCGGGCCTCGGTCGCGATCGAGCTGGCGGCCTCCTCGCTGCTGGACCCGGCGGCCTCGCTGCTGCTGCTGGACGCGGCGCACGCGGCCCGGCAGGCCGACGACGAGCAGCGCGAGGTGGCGGAGAGCCAGTTGAGCATGGCGCTGCGGGCGGTGTTCGCCGAGCCGGAGCAGGTCGCGGTGCTGGTGGCCGAGCCGGGCGGCGAGGAGGCGGTCAAGGAGCTGACGGCCGCGGTGCGCCGGGTGCCGATGGCGCGGCGGTTCCACAACGACGCGGTGCGTGCGGCCCGGGCGGTGCGCGAACACCGGCTGGTGCGCTACTTCCGGCTGGCGGGCAAGGCACCGTTCCCGATGGCCTTCGAGATGGACGACGCCCCGCCGTCGGCGCTGACCCCGGAGGGTGCTCCGGCCTGAGGAGCGGGCGTCTCACAGGCCGGACCGGGTGTGCCCGGATCCGGCCTGTTTGTCGTATCCCGTCGGCCAGCCTGGACTTGATGGCGCATGGAAAGACCATTTCTTCCGCCTACCATAGGGCGATAGCACTGGTTCATCTTCGAGTGAGGTCTCACGTGTCCACCACCCCCACCACCGCAGACCAGCCGCAGATCGGTACCGCCCGGGTCAAGCGCGGCATGGCCGAGCAGCTCAAGGGCGGTGTGATCATGGACGTGGTCAACGCCGAGCAGGCCAAGATCGCCGAGGACGCCGGCGCTGTCGCCGTCATGGCGCTGGAGCGGGTGCCCGCCGACATCCGCAAGGACGGCGGCGTCGCGCGCATGTCGGACCCGAACATGATCGAGGAGATCATCGCCGCGGTCTCGATCCCGGTCATGGCGAAGTCCCGGATCGGCCACTTCGTCGAGGCCCAGGTCCTGCAGTCGCTCGGCGTGGACTACATCGACGAGTCCGAGGTGCTGACCCCGGCCGACGAGGTGAACCACTCGGACAAGTGGGCGTTCACCACGCCGTTCGTCTGCGGTGCCACCAACCTGGGCGAGGCCCTGCGCCGGATCGCCGAGGGTGCGGCCATGATCCGCTCCAAGGGCGAGGCCGGCACCGGCAACGTCGTCGAGGCGGTCCGCCACCTGCGCCAGATCAAGAACGAGATCGCCCGGCTGCGCGGCTACGACAACAACGAGCTGTTCGCCGCCGCCAAGGAGCTGCGCGCTCCGTACGAGCTGGTCAAGGAGGTCGCCGAGCTCGGCAAGCTGCCGGTCGTGCTGTTCTCCGCCGGTGGTGTGGCCACCCCGGCCGACGCCGCGCTGATGCGCCAGCTCGGTGCCGAGGGCGTCTTCGTCGGCTCCGGCATCTTCAAGTCGGGCGACCCGGCCAAGCGTGCCGCCGCGATCGTCAAGGCCACCACCTTCTTCGACGACCCGAAGATCATCGCGGACGCCTCCCGCAACCTGGGCGAGGCCATGGTCGGCATCAACTGCGACACCCTGCCCGAGAGCGAGCGCTACGCCAACCGCGGCTGGTAGTCGGCCCCGCGCCCAGCGCCGGCCCGCCGCAGCGCCTCGGCGCGCGGCGGGCCGCGCCACGTACACACGACGTAACGATCGAAGAGGTTTGAGACCGTGAGCACTCCAGTCATCGGCGTCCTCGCCCTGCAGGGCGATGTCCGCGAGCACCTGGTCGCGCTGGCCGAGGCCGACGCGCTCGCCCGCCCGGTGCGCCGTGCCGAGGAGCTGGCCGAGGTCGACGCGCTGGTGATCCCCGGCGGGGAGTCCACCACCATGTCCAAGCTGGCCCTGCTGTTCGGCGTGATGGAACCGCTGCGCGAGCGGGTCGTCGGGGGCATGCCGGTCTACGGCACCTGCGCGGGCATGATCATGCTGGCCGACAAGATCCTGGACGGCCGCGACGACCAGGAGACCGTGGGCGGCATCGACATGACCGTGCGCCGCAACGCCTTCGGCCGCCAGAACGAGTCCTTCGAGTCCGGCATCGCCTTCCGCGGCCTGGACGACGCCCCGGTGCACGGCGTGTTCATCCGCGCCCCCTGGGTCGAGGCCGTCGGCGCGGGCGTCGAGGTGCTGGCCGAGCTGCCGGCCGCCGACGGTCCGGAGAGCCGCGTCGTCGCCGTCCGCCAGGGCAACCTGCTGGCGACCTCCTTCCACCCCGAGCTCACCGGCGACCACCGGGTGCACGGCTACTTCGTGCGGATGGTCGAGGAGCACCTGGCGGCGGCCGCCCGGTAACGCTTCGCCGCCGCACGCGGACCGTGTGCACCCCACCGGTGGCGGCACCGGTAAGATCCCTCCTGTTCATTTCCCTTTGGCGACGTAAAGGAGCTGGCGATGTCCGGCCACTCTAAGTGGGCTACCACCAAGCACAAGAAGGCCGTGATCGACGCCAAGCGCGGCAAGCTCTTCGCCAAGATGATCAAGAACATCGAGGTGGCGGCGCGCACCGGCGGCGGCGACCCGGCCGGCAACCCCACGCTGTACGACGCCATCCAGAAGGCGAAGAAGAGCTCCGTCCCGATCGACAACATCAACCGCGCCGTCAAGCGCGGCTCGGGTGCGGAGGCCGGCGGGGCCGACTACTCGACGATCATGTACGAGGGCTACGGCCCGAACGGTGTCGCCGTCCTCATCGAGTGCCTCACCGACAACCGCAACCGCGCCGCCTCCGACGTGCGCGTGGCGATGACCCGCAACGGCGGTTCGATGGCCGACCCGGGCTCGGTCTCGTACCTGTTCAACCGCAAGGGCGTCGTGATCGTCCCCAAGGCCGACGGCGTCGACGAGGACAAGCTGTTCGAGGTCGTCCTCGACCAGGAGCCCGAGGAGATCAACGACCTCGGCGAGTCCTTCGAGATCGTCTCCGAGGCCTCGAAGATGGTCGCCGTCCGGACCGCGCTGGTGGACGCCGGCGTCGACTACGACTCGGCCGAGGCCAACTTCCTCCCGAGCATGCAGGTCGAGCTGGACGTCGACGGCGCCCGCAAGATCCTGAAGCTGATCGACGCCCTGGAGGACAGCGACGACGTGCAGAACGTCTTCGCCAACTTCGACATCAGCGACGAGGTCGGTGCGCAGCTCGACGCCGAGTGATCGTTCCCACTCCCCGGCCCGGTGGTCCCACGACCACCGGGCCGGTGTCGTCGGTGGGACTGTCCGACCCTGGCGGTAGCCTTCGCAGGTCGCCACGGCGAGCGGCGTTTCGGAGAGGCGGGGTCGAGGTGCGGGTACTGGGTGTGGACCCGGGGCTGACCAGGTGCGGGATCGGGGTGGTCGACGGCGCGCCGGGCCGGCCGCTGAGGATGGTCGGCGTCGGGGTGGTGCGCACGCCCGCCGAGGCGGACATCGGGCCCCGGCTGCTGCTGGTCGAGCAGGGCATCGAGAGCTGGCTCGACGAGCACCGGCCCGACCTGGTCGCGGTCGAGCGGGTCTTCGCCCAGCACAACGTCCGCACCGTGATGGGCACCGCGCAGGCCAGCGCGGTCGCGATGCTCTGCGCCACCCGGCGCGGCATCCCCGTCACCCTGCACACCCCCAGCGAGGTGAAGGCCGCCGTCACCGGCTCCGGCCGGGCCGACAAGGCCCAGGTCACCGCCATGGTGCAGCGGCTGCTGCGGCTGGACGCCCCGCCCAAGCCGGCCGACGCCGCCGACGCGCTGGCGCTGGCCATCTGCCACATCTGGCGCGGCGGCGCGAGCGACCGGATCGCCGCGGCGCTCGCCAAGGCGGCGCCCGCCAGGACCGCACCCGGCGCGGCCGCGCCCGCCGCCCGGGCCCCGTACTCCGCACGATCCCCCCGAGGAGCCGCTCGATGATCGCCTTCGTCCAAGGGCCGGTGGCCGCCGTCAGCGGCGGCACCGTCGTCGTCGAGGTCGGCGGCGTCGGCATGGCCGTCCAGTGCACCCCGGCGACCGCGGCCGGCCTGCGTCTCGGGGAGCCGGCCCGGCTCGCCACCTCGCTGGTCGTCCGGGAGGACTCGCTCACGCTGTACGGCTTCGCCGACGACGACGAGCGGGCCGTCTTCGAGATCCTCCAGGCCGCGCCCGGTGTCGGGCCGCGCCTGGCCCAGGCCATGCTCGGCGTGCACAGCCCGGACGAGCTGCGCGCCGCCGTCGCCGCCGGGAACGAGAAGGCGCTGATCGCCGTCCCCGGTATCGGCAAGGCGAAGGCCGCCAAGCTGCTCTTGGAGTACAAGGACAAGCTGGGCGCCCCGCACGGCAGCGTCCCGGCCCAGAAGCCGATCGCCGCGGGGCCCGCGCCGTGGAGCGAGCAGCTGCACGCCGCCCTGGTCGGCCTCGGCTACGCGCCGCGCGAGGCGGACGAGGCGGTCACCGCCGTCGCCCCCGAGGCCGAGGCGCAGGCCGTCACCGATGTGGGCGCGCTGCTCAGGGCCGCGCTGCGGACCCTCAACCGGACGCGCTGACGCCGCGTCGGCCGCCACCCTCCACCGAACCGACCATCTGTCACCTTGTCGACATTGGAGCCCGCACCGATGAGCCCGTACGACTCCGACCCGGCCGACCGGCTGGTGACGGCCGCCGCCGACGGCGAGGACCAGGCGGTCGAGGCGGCGCTGCGCCCCAAGCAGCTGGACGAGTTCATCGGCCAGGAGCGGGTGCGCGAGCAGCTGTCCCTGGTGCTGCAGGCCGCCCGGCAGCGCGGGACCGCGCCGGACCACGTGCTGCTCAGCGGTCCGCCCGGGCTCGGCAAGACCACCCTTTCCATGATCATCGCGGCCGAGCTGGGCGCCCCGATCCGGATCACCTCGGGCCCGGCCATCCAGCACGCCGGCGACCTGGCCGCGATCCTCTCCTCGCTCTCCGAGGGCGAGGTGCTCTTCCTGGACGAGATCCACCGGATGTCCCGGCCGGCGGAGGAGATGCTCTACATGGCGATGGAGGACTTCCGGGTCGACGTGATCGTCGGCAAGGGCCCGGGCGCCACCGCCATCCCGCTGGAGCTGCCGCCGTTCACGCTGGTCGGCGCGACCACCCGGGCCGGGCTGCTGCCGCCGCCGCTGCGCGACCGGTTCGGCTTCACCGGCCACATGGAGTTCTACGCGCCCGCCGAGCTGGAGCGGGTGGTGCACCGCTCGGCCGCCCTGCTGGACGTCGAGATCGACCCGGCCGGCGCCGCCGAGATCGCCGGCCGCTCCCGGGGCACCCCGCGGATCGCCAACCGGCTGCTGCGCCGGGTCCGCGACTTCGCGCAGGTCCGGCACGACGGGGTGGTCACCCCGGAGATCGCCGCCCGGGCGCTGGACGTCTACGAGGTGGACGCCCGCGGTCTGGACCGGCTGGACCGCGCGGTGCTGGACGCGCTGCTGCGGCTGTTCGGCGGCGGACCGGTCGGCCTGTCGACCCTGGCGGTCGCGGTGGGTGAGGAGTCCGAGACGGTCGAGGAGGTCGCCGAGCCGTTCCTGGTCCGCGAGGGCCTGCTGGCCCGGACCCCGCGCGGCCGGATCGCCACCGCCGCCGCCTGGCAGCACCTCGGCCTGACCCCGCCGGTTCAGACCACCAGGGGCGCGGTACCGGCCCAGTCGGAACTTTTCCCGGCGGACGAGGGCTGAACGGGTGACACCGGGGCGATCGGGGCGCGCGGACGCCTGAGCAGGTCCGCGCGGAGAAGCCGGGGGAGAAGTCCGGGGAATCTGTGCAGGCGCAGGCTCGCCACTTTCGGCGGCAGGATGCGATGCTTGGCGTTGTCCGATCAGTTCGGGGTCGCCTAGACTCCGCCGGACCGCCCCTCTCACCTGACGGGCCGACCATTACCACACAGGCCGCCGGCCGGCGGCCCGTAAAGGACCCTGGCTGCAGTGAACCTCATCATCCTTCTCCTCCCGATCATCGCGATCGTGCTCATGTTCCGGTCGCAGAAGAAGCGCCAGCAGCAGCAGGCGAGCATGCAGACCGCGCTGGAGCCCGGGGCGGGAGTGCGCACCATCGGCGGCCTGTACGCCCAGGTGAAGGCGGTCAACGAGGAGACCGTCGAGCTGGAGATCGCGCCCGGCGTGGTCACCCACTTCACCAAGAGCGCGGTGGCGGCGGTCCTGGACCCGCAGGAGTACGACGCGATCATCAACGGTCGCCCCGCCGTGGACGAGCTGTCCGAGCCGGAGGCCGAGGACGCCGACGTCGAGCCGGTCGAGGACAAGCCGCTGACGCTCACCAAGGACAGCGCCGACAAGGGCGACGTCGAGGGCGCTGGTCCCGCGACCAAGTAGTACGGCCGGGCACCCGCCCGGCCGCGCGGCGCAGTCAGTAGTGCCGCGAGCCCACAGGATCTCAGGGCCGCAGATCCGCCATGCCCCCGTCCGCCACGAGCCGGACGGGGGTCCGGTAGGGGAGGTGGCATGGACAGGGAGAAACGAGCAAGGTGGCAACACCCAAGTCGCGCCCGCGCGACGGTTACCCGGGGCGGGCTCTGGCCCTCATCCTGGTGGTCACCGTCGGACTGGTCGCCCTCATGTTCGGGACGGGCCACACCAAGCCCCGCCTGGGTATCGACCTCGCCGGCGGTACCAGCATCACCTTGAGCGCGAAGTCGACCGACCCCAAGGCGATCAACAAGTCCAACATGGACATCGCCACCGGGATCATCGAGCAGCGGGTCAACGGGATGGGCGTCTCCGAGGCGGAGGTCCAGACCCAGGGCGACCGGAACATCATCGTCAACATCCCCAAGGGTGGTGACAAGCAGAGCGCGGTCGACCAGGTCGGCACCACCGCGCAGCTCTACTTCCGCCCCGTCCTCGCCCTCGCCCCGAGCGGTGTCCAGGCCCCGGCCCCGAGCGCGTCCCCCTCGGCGAGCGGCAGCGCCGCCCCGAGCGCGACCCCCTCGGCCACCGGCACGCCCGCCGCGTCCGCCGGCGCCCCCAGCGCCAGCGCGACCAAGCAGGGCCGCGCCGTCGGTGAGGCGCTCGCCGCCGACGCCAGCCCGAGCCCGGCCGCCACCGGCAGCGCGAGCACCGCTCCGAGCGCGCCCGCCGCCGCGACCCCGAGCGCTCCCGCGCCCACCGCGCCGGTCAACCCGGACCTCTCCGCCGCGATGACCACGGGCACCGTGCCGCCGGAGCTGGCCGCCGAGTTCGCCGCCGTCGACTGCTCCAAGCCCGAGCAGCGCAAGAACCTGCAGAAGTCCGAGGGTCAGCCGACCGTCGCCTGCACCCAGAAGGACGAGCGCGGGATCTTCTACAAGCTCGCCCTCGGCCCGGTCGCGGTGAAGGGCGCCGACGTCTCCAAGGCGCAGGCCACCATCGACACCCAGCAGGGTGCCGGCTGGCAGGTCGCGCTGCAGTTCAACGGCCGGGGCACCGATGCCTTCACCGACGTCACCGGCAAGCTCGCCGCCCAGCCGGACCCGACCAACCAGTTCGCCATCGTGCTGGACGGGCAGGTCGTCTCCCACCCGTACGTGCGCAACGCCATCCCCGGCGGCTCGGCCGTGATCTCCGGCAGCTTCAGCCAGGCGGAGGCGCAGAACCTCGCCAACGTGCTGAGCTTCGGCGCGCTGCCGCTGGAGTTCACCACGGACGACGTCACCACCGTCTCGCCGCAGCTCGGCGGCGACCAGCTGAAGGCGGGCCTGGTCGCCGGCCTCATCGGCATGGTGCTGGTGGTCCTCTACTCGCTGGTCTACTACCGCGGCCTCGGCCTGGTCTCGATCGCGGGTCTGATCGTCTCGGCGATCCTGACCTACTCGATCATGAGCCTGCTCGGCGCGGGGATCGGCTTCGCGCTGAACCTGCCGGCCGTCTGCGGCGCGATCGTCGCGATCGGTATCACCGCGGACTCCTTCATCGTCTACTTCGAGCGCATCCGCGACGAGGTCCGCGAGGGCGCCCCGCTGCGCCCGGCGGTCCAGCGGGCCTGGCCGCGCGCCCGGCGCACCATCCTGGTGTCGGACTTCGTGTCCTTCCTCTGCGCCGCGGTGCTCTACCTGGTCTCGGTCGGCAAGGTGCAGGGCTTCGCGTTCACGCTGGGCCTGACCACCGCGCTCGACGTCGTGGTGATCTTCCTGTTCACCAAGCCGCTGATCACCCTGCTGGCCCGCCGGAAGTTCTTCTCCGACGGTCACCCGTGGTCGGGCCTGGACCCGAAGCGCCTGGGCGCCCGCCCGCCGCTGCGCAGCACCCGTCGTCGCAGCTCCTCCTCCTCTGCCGCCGTGAAGGAGGCCTGACACCGTGTCGCGCTTCTCCAATCTGGGTCACCGGCTCTACCAGGGCGAGGTCAGCTTCGACTTCGTCGGCCGCCGCAAGCTCTGGTACAGCATCTCCGGCGTGATCGTGCTGGTCGCCGCCGTCGGCCTGGCCATGGGCCTGAAACTCGGCATCGAGTTCAAGGGCGGCTCGGTCTACACCGTCGCCAAGCCGGGGCTGACCATCTCGCAGACGCAGGACGTGGTGGACAAGATCGTCCACTCGCACCCGCTGGTGCAGTCCGTGGACGACGGCAAGAAGATCCGCATCCAGGTCAGCTCCGAGGACCAGGTCTCCTCGGCGGTCTTCACCGACAAGCTGTCCAAGGAGCTCAGCGTCCCGATCGCGGAGATCGACACCCAGGTGATCGGCCCCAGCTGGGGTGAGCAGATCTCCAGCAAGGCCCTCACCGGCCTGATCATCTTCATGGTCCTGGTGACGGTCTACCTGGCGATCGCCTTCGAGTGGCGGATGGCGGTGGCCGCCCTGGTCGCCCTCATCCACGACCTCCTGATCACCATCGGGGTGTACGCCCTGGTGGGCTTCGAGGTCACCCCCGGTACGGTGATCGGCTTCCTGACGATCCTCGGGTACTCGCTCTACGACACGGTCGTCGTCTTCGACACCGTGAAGGAGAACGCGAAGGGGCTCACCAAGCAGAACAAGATCACCTACAGCGAGGCGGCCAACGCGGGCCTCAACCAGACCCTGGTCCGCTCGCTGAACACCACGGTGGTCGCCCTGCTCCCGGTGGCGGCGCTGCTGTTCATCGGTGGCGGCCTCCTGGGCGCCGGCACGCTGAACGACATCTCGCTGGCCCTGTTCATCGGTCTCGCCGCCGGTGCCTACTCCTCGATCTGCGTCGCCACCCCGCTGCTCGCGCAGCTCAAGGAGGAGCAGCCGGAGATGAAGGCGCTGGCCAAGCGGGTCGCCCAGCGGCGGGCCGCGGAGGCCAGGAACGCCGCCGCGGAGGCGCGCGGCGAGGCCCCGGAGGGCGAGGAGATCGCCGACGGCGACCTGCCGGCGGGTATGGTCGGTCAGCGCGGCCGGGCGGCCGGCACCTCGCGTGCCAAGGGCCGTCCGTCCACCAAGCGCTGACGCCCGACCGACCGTGAGGACTCTTCCGTGACCACCGCCGACACCGCCCTGGCCGAGCTGCTGAACAGCCGGATCCGGGACGTTCCGGACTACCCGAAGCCCGGTGTGCTGTTCAAGGACATCGCACCGCTGCTCGCCGACGCCGAGGCCTTCGCGGCCCTCACCCGGGCGCTGGCGGAGCGGGCGACGGCCCTCGGTGCGACCAAGGTGGTGGGCCTGGAGGCGCGCGGCTTCGTGCTGGCGGCCCCGGCGGCCTTCGCGGCCGGCCTCGGCTTCGTGCCGATCCGCAAGGAGGGCAAGCTGCCCGGCGAGGTGTTCCGGCGCTCGTACGAGCTGGAGTATGGCTCGGCGACGCTGGAGGTGCAGTGCGACGCCTTCGCACCCGGTGAGCGGGTGCTGGTGGTGGACGACGTGCTGGCCACCGGCGGGACGATCGGTGCCTCGCTGGACCTGGTCAAGGAGGCCGGCGCCGAGCTGGTGGGCGTCGTGGTGCTGATGGAGCTGGGCTTCCTGGACGGCCGGGAGCGGCTGGCCGGGCACCTGGGCGGCGCGCCGCTGGAGACGCTGGTCACGGTCTGAGGGAAGCGTCCGACGAACGGACGGAGGGCGGCGGTCGGATCATCCGACCGCCGCCCTCCGCGTGTCCGGGGCCGACCGGCTGAACACGGGAGCGCCGGGCTCGGTACCATGAAGGTTCATCCCCTCCCGGTTGTGCGTGATGGTGCGAGCCGCACGAGGGGCCGGCCCGGTGCCCCGAGGAGTGTCCTTGCCCGACGAGGTTGTGCCCACGGCCGAAGCGGCCGCCCCCGAAAACCGTCCCACGCCCTCGGGGGCCACCCCGGCACGCCCGGCGCCGACCTCCTCCCGCCCGGTGGCTCCCGCAAGCCGTCCGTCCTCCTCCGGGGGCATGCGCGCCCGGCTGGCCCGCCTCGGCGGCCAGCGCTCCAGCGTGCTCAACCCCGTCCTGGAGCCGCTGTTCCGCTCGATCCGGGCCAACGACCCCAAGGCCGACCCGGTCCTGCTGCGGGACATCGAGAAGGCGTACGCCGTCGCGGAGAAGTGGCACCGCGGGCAGAAGCGCAAGAGCGGCGACCCGTACATCACCCACCCGCTGGCGGTGGCGACCATCCTGGCCGAGCTGGGCATGGACGCCGCGACCCTGATGGCCGGCCTGCTGCACGACACCGTCGAGGACACCGACTACGGCCTGGAGACCCTGCGCAAGGACTTCGGCGACTCGGTGGCCCTGCTGGTCGACGGCGTCACCAAGCTGGACCGGGTGAAGTTCGGCGAGGCCGCGCAGGCCGAGACCGTCCGCAAGATGGTCGTCGCGATGGCCAAGGACCCGCGCGTCCTGGTGATCAAGCTCGCCGACCGGCTGCACAACATGCGTACCATGCGCTACCTCAAGCGGGAGAAGCAGGAGAAGAAGGCCCGCGAGACGCTGGAGATCTACGCCCCGCTGGCGCACCGGCTGGGCATGAACACCATCAAGTGGGAGCTGGAGGACCTCGCCTTCGCGATCCTCTACCCCAAGATGTACGACGAGATCGTGCGCCTGGTCGCCGAACGCGCCCCCAAGCGGGACGAGTACCTCGCCACCGTCATCGACCAGGTCCAGGGCGACCTGCGCGGCGCCCGGATCACCGCGTCCGTCACCGGCCGGCCGAAGCACTACTACTCGGTCTACCAGAAGATGATCGTCCGGGGCCGGGACTTCGCCGAGATCTACGACCTGGTGGGCATCCGGGTCCTGGTCGACACCGTCCGCGACTGCTACGCGGCGCTGGGCACCATCCACGCGCGGTGGAACCCGGTGCCGGGGCGGTTCAAGGACTACATCGCGATGCCCAAGTTCAACATGTACCAGTCGCTGCACACCACGGTGATCGGTCCCGGGGGCAAGCCGGTCGAGCTGCAGATCCGCACCTTCGACATGCACCGCCGGGCCGAGTACGGCATCGCCGCGCACTGGAAGTACAAGCAGCGCGCGGTGGCCGGCGCCTCCAAGGTCCGCACCGACACCCCCACCCAGACCCGCAAGGACGACAAGGCCGGCGCCGTCAACGAGATGGCCTGGCTGCGGCAGCTGCTGGACTGGCAGAAGGAGACCGAGGACCCGAGCGAGTTCCTGGAGTCGCTGCGCTTCGACCTCTCCAACAACGAGGTCTTCGTCTTCACGCCCAAGGGCGACGTGATAGCGCTGCCGGCCGGCGCCACCCCGGTGGACTTCGCCTTCGCCGTCCACACCGAGGTCGGGTACCGCTGCATAGGGGCGCGGGTCAACGGGCGGCTGGTGCCGCTGGAGTCGACCCTGGAGAACGGCGACAGCGTCGAGGTCTTCACCTCCAAGGCGGAGAACGCCGGCCCCTCCCGGGACTGGCTGGGCTTCGTCAAGTCCCCGCGCGCCCGCAACAAGATCCGCGCCTGGTTCTCCAAGGAGCGCCGCGAGGAGGCGATCGAGCACGGCAAGGAGGCCATCGCCCGGGCGATGCGCAAGCAGGGCCTGCCGATCCAGCGGATCCTGACCGGCGACTCGCTGGTCACCCTGGCCCACGAGATGCGCTACCCGGACATCTCCTCGCTGTACGCGGCGATCGGCGAGGGCCACGTCGCCGCGCAGAACATCGTGCAGAAGCTGGTGCAGGCGCTCGGCGGCGAGGAGGGTGCCACCGAGGACCTGGCCGAGACGGCCACGCCGACGCACGACAACCGCCGGGCGGTGCGCCGCCGGGCCAAGGGCGATCCGGGCGTCATCGTCAAGGGCGTCGAGGACGTCTGGGTCAAGCTGTCGCGCTGCTGCACCCCGGTGCCGGGCGACCCGATCGTCGGCTTCGTCACCCGCGGCAACGGCGTCTCGGTGCACCGCGCCGACTGCGTCAACGTGGAGGCGCTCAGCCAGCAGCCCGAGCGGATGATCGAGGTCGAGTGGGCGGCCACCCAGTCGTCCGTCTTCCTGGTGGCCATCCAGGTCGAGGCGCTGGACCGCTCCCGGCTGCTCTCGGACGTCACCCGGGTCCTCTCCGACCAGCACGTCAACATCCTGTCGGCGGCGGTGCAGACCTCCCGCGACCGGGTGGCGATGAGCCGCTTCACCTTCGAGATGGGCGACCCGAAGCACCTCGGCCACGTCCTGAAGGCGGTCCGCGGCGTGGAGGGCGTCTACGACGTCTACCGGGTCACCTCGGCCCGCAAGTAGCGGGTACGGCGAAGGGCCCCACCGCCTCGGCGGTGGGGCCCTTCGTCAGGTCCGGAGGGCGGCGGATCAGCCGCTGAACTCCTCCTGGCTGCGGTGCGCCTGCTCCAGCAGGGTCCGCACACCCGCCAGCTCGGACTCCAGCTTGGCGACCTTGCTCGCGTTGCCGGCGGCACGGGCCTTGTCCAGGTCGGCCTGGATCTTCTCGGCCTTGGCCTCGAAGAGGCCGACCATGCCGGCGGCGCGGGCCTTGGCCTCCGGGTTCGAGCGCTTCCACTCGCTGTCCTCGGCCTCGCGGATCGCCCGCTCGACGGTGTTCAGCCGGGCGTCCAGCTTCGGGCGGGCGTCGCGCGGCACGTGCCCGATCGCCTCCCAGCGCTCGTTGACGTCCCGCAGGGCGGCCTTGGCGGCCTTCAGGTCGGTGATCGGCAGGATCGCCTCGGCCTCGGCCGCCAGCGCCTCCTTGAGCTTCTGGTTGCCGACCTGCTCGGCGTCGCGCTCGCTGAACACCGCGGACCGGGCCTGGAAGAAGACGTCCTGGGCGCCGCGGAAGCGCGCCCACAGCTCGTCCTCGATGTCCCGCTGGGCGCGCCCGGCGGCCTTCCAGCGCGCCATCAGGTCGCGGTAGCTGGCCGCGGTCTCGCCCCACTCGGTGGAGGAGGAGAGCGCCTCGGCCTCGCTGACCAACCGCTCCTTGGTGGCCCGGGCCTGGTCGCGCTCGGCGTCCAGGGTCGCGAAGTGGGCCTTGCGGTGCTTCGAGAAGACCGAGCGGGCGTGCGAGAACCGGTGCCACAGCTCGTCGTCGCTCTTGCGGTCCAGCCGGGGCAGGCCCTTCCAGGTGTCCACCAGCGCGCGCAGCCGGTCCCCGGCCTCCCGCCACTGGGTGGACTCGGCGAGCCGCTCGGCCTCGGCGACCAGCTCCTCCTTGGCCGTACGGGTCTCGTCCTGGGCCTTGGCGCGGGCCGCCTTGCGCTCCTCGCGGCGGCTCTCGATATCACCGGCGAGCGCGTCCAGCCGCTTGGCCAGCGCGTCCAGGTCGCCGACCGCGTGCCCCTCGGTCACCTGCGCGCGCAGGTGGTCCAGCGCGGTCTGGGCGTCCTTGGCGGCCAGGTCGGTGGTGCGCACCCGCTTCTCCAGCAGGCCGATCTCCACCTCGATGCCCTGGTACTTGCGCTCGAAGTAGGCGAGAGCCTCCTCGGGCGAGCCGGCCTGCCAGGAACCCACGACGCGTTCGCCGTCGGCCGTCCTGACGTAGACCGTGCCCTGCTCGTCGACACGGCCCCACGGGTCGCTGCTCATAGCGCGTCCTCCACATGACGTCGCGCCCGCGCCGGAGCGGGACGCGTACGTCGTCCACAGTTGATGTGCGGCGGACCGATGGGCCCGCCGTCCCGTCCGCCGTGCTTTGCTGCCGAGGGTGACGGCCGGCGGGTCTGGGCACCCTACACAACGCCAACATAGGCGACCAGGACCGGTGCTGTCCGCATCCGGGCCGGGCGATTTCGGGCCGGGACCGCGCCGGGGCGCCGCGGGGGCGTCCGCGGGGCGGTCCCGGTGCCGGTCAACCCTTCGCGGCGGTCACCGAGTTGAGGGTGACGTCGGCCATCGGGTGACCGTCCGTCCCGCCCTCCAGGGTGCCTGCGGCGGCGATCTTCTGGAGCACGTCCAGACCGCCGGTGATCTTGCCGAACGGGGTGTAGTTCGGGCCGAGCTGGGTGTCCTTGTAGACCAGGAAGAACTGGCTCCCGTTGGTGCCCGGGCCGGAGTTGGCCATCGCCAGGGTGCCCGCCGGGTACGTCGCGCCGGTCAGGTTCTCGTCGGCGAACTTGTAGCCGGGACCGCCGGTGCCGCCCGGGTTGGTCGCGCTGGCGGTCGGGTCGCCGCACTGCAGCACGAAGATGCCGCCGGTGGTCAGCCGGTGGCACTTGGTGTGGTCGAAGTACTGCTCGCCGGCCAGGAAGGCGAAGGAGTTCACCGTGTGCGGCGCCTTGGCCGCGTCCAGCGAGAGCGTCACCTTGCCGCAGTTGGTGTCCAGCGTCGCCGTGTACGTGCCGGCGGCGTCGACGCTCATGGCCGGCTCGGCCTTCCACTGCTTGCCGTTCGGCGCGCCCGGCGCCGGGTCGGCGCAGCCCTCGACCGGCGTGCGGGTCGGGGTGGTGGGCTCGTCGGTGGCGGTCGGCGCGGTCGGCGGCGCCGCCGCGGTGTCCTTCTTGTCGTCCGAGGTGAAGGCACCCGTGCCCACCAGGACACCGCCGCCCGCCAGCACCACCACGGCGAGCGCGCTGCCGAGGATCGTGTTGCGACGCCGGCGCGCGGCGTGCATCTCGGCCCGGCGCTGCGCCTGGCGCTCGTACTTCTCGCGGGCGAGCTGCCGCCGCCGCTGTTCGCTGCTGACCACCGGCCGTGTCTCCTACATGGGTGCTGTCGTACTGGGGGCTGTCCGGCCCCTCCGGCCCGGGGGCGAGGAGGGATCGTGTGCGGATGCTGGAGCGGATCATCGCATCCATCGGCGGCCAAGTGTAGGGACCGCGGCTGTAAGAACCCGGTGAACCCGTCGGGACGGAGCGAGCCTGTCCCGCCTATCTGGTTCGCAACCGGACCCGGAGCGCCGGTAGGCTTCCGTTACATCTCATCGTGTAGCCGCATCCCGCAGCCGCCACGGCCGACCCGAATCACGAAGGACGCGCGTTGTTCATCGCCGGATTCCCCGCTGGAGCCTGGGGCACCAACTGCTACCTGGTCGCACCGGCCGCCGGCGAGGAGTGCGTCATCGTGGACCCGGGCCACCAGGCCGCCCGCGGCGTGGAGGAGCTGGTCCGCGAGCACCGGCTGAAGCCGGTCGCGGTGGTCCTCACCCACGGCCACATCGACCACGTCGCCTCGGTGGTCCCGGTCTGCGGCGCGCGCGGCGTCCCGGCCTGGATCCACCCCGAGGACCGCTACATGATGGCCGACCCGGAGAAGGCGCTCGGCCGCTCGCTCGGCACCCAGCTGATGGGCGAGCTCACCGTCGGCGAGCCCGACGACGTGCGCGAGCTCACCGACGGCAGCGTGCTGGAGCTGGCCGGCCTGAAGCTCACCGTCGACCACGCGCCCGGCCATACCAAGGGGTCGGTGACGTTCCGGACGCCCGGCGCCGAGGACCTCCCCCCGGTGCTGTTCTCGGGCGACCTGCTCTTCGCCGGCTCCATCGGGCGCACGGACCTCCCGGGCGGGGACGGCGACGCGATCCTGCGGTCGCTGGCCCGGGTGTGCCTGCCCCTCGACGACGCGACCGTGGTCCTCTCCGGCCACGGCGGACAGACCACCATCGGCCGCGAGCGCGCCACCAACCCCTACCTCCGACAGGCGGCGGGAGCGCTCGGCGCTCCGGCCTTCCCGCGACGAGGAATGTGACGGAAGAGAAGTTGAGCACCTTCACCGCCCCCAAGGGCACCTACGACCTGCTGCCCCCCAGCTCCGCGACCTTCCTGGCGATCCGCGAGCGGATCGCCGCGCCGGCCCGCCGGGCCGGCTACGGCTACATCGAGACCCCGGTCTTCGAGGACGTGAAGCTCTTCTCCCGCGGCGTCGGCGAGTCCACCGACATCGTCAGCAAGGAGATGTACAACCTCACCACCAAGGGCGGCGACGAGCTCGCGCTGCGCCCCGAGGGCACCGCCTCGGTGCTGCGCGCCGCGCTCCAGGCCAACCTGCACAAGCAGGGCAACCTGCCGGTCAAGCTCTGGTACTCCGGCTCCTACTACCGCTACGAGCGGGCGCAGAAGGGCCGCTACCGCCAGTTCTCGCAGGTCGGCGCCGAGGCGATCGGCGCCGAGGACCCGGCGCTGGACGCCGAGCTGATCATCCTGGCCGACGACGCCTTCCGCTCGCTGGGCCTGCGCGACTACTCGCTGCTGCTCAACAGCCTCGGCGACAAGCAGTGCCGCCCGGTCTACCGGGCCGCGCTGGTGGAGTTCCTGGCCGGCCTCGACCTGGACGACGACACCCGCCGCCGGGCCGAGATCAACCCGCTGCGCGTGCTGGACGACAAGCGCGAGTCGGTGCAGGCCCAGCTCGGCGGCGCGCCGATGCTGCGCGACTTCCTCTGCGAGGAGTGCAAGGCCTACGACGAGAAGGTCCGCGAGCTGCTGACCGCCAACGGGGTGGCCTTCACCGACGACCCCAAGCTGGTCCGCGGCCTGGACTACTACACCCGTACCACCTTCGAGTTCGTCCACAACGGCCTCGGCGCGCAGTCCGCGATCGGCGGCGGCGGCCGCTACGACGGGCTCTCCGAGATGATCGGCGGCCCCGCGCTGCCGTCCGTCGGCTGGGCCCTCGGGGTGGACCGCAGCTACCTGGCGATGGAGGCCGAGGGCGTCGTCCTCGACCTGCCGGCCGCCACCTCCGTCTACGCCGTCGCGCTCAGCGACCAGGCCAAGAACGTCCTCTTCGCCAAGGTGGTCGAACTGCGCCGCGCGGGCGTCGCCACCGACCTCGCCTTCGGCGTCAAGGGCATCAAGAACGCGATGAAGTCCGCGGACCGTTCCGGCGCCCGCTTCGCCGTGCTCGCCGGTGACCGGGACCTCGCCGACGGCGTCGTCCAGCTCAAGGACATGACCACCGGCGAGCAGAACCCCGTCGCCCTCGACGCTCTCGTCACCACCCTGAAGGAGAAGCAGCTGTGATCCGCACGCACGACGCGGGCACGCTCCGCCCGGAGCACGCAGGCACCACCGTCACCCTGGCCGGCTGGGTCGCCCGCCGCCGAGACCACGGCGGCGTGGCCTTCATCGACCTGCGGGACGCCTCCGGCACCGTGCAGATCGTGGTCCGCGACCTCGACTCGGTGCACGGCCTGCGTGCCGAGTACTGCGTCAAGGTCGTCGGCGACGTCCGCGTGCGGCCCGAGGGCAACGAGAACCCGGACATCCCGACCGGCGCCGTCGAGGTCGTGGTCAGCGAGATCGAGGTGCTCTCCGAGGCCGCCCCGCTGCCCTTCCCGGTCGCCGAGTACGAGCCCGGTACGGTCAACGAGGAGGTCCGCCTCCGCTACCGCTACCTGGACCTGCGCCGCGAGGGCCCGGCCAAGGGCCTGCGCCTGCGCTCCAAGGTGAGCAACATCATCCGCCGGGTGATGGAGGAGAACGACTACCTCGACATCGAGACGCCGTACCTCACCCGCTCCACCCCCGAGGGCGCCCGCGACTTCCTCGTCCCGGTCCGCCTGCAGCCCGGCCACTGGTACGCGCTGCCGCAGTCGCCCCAGCTGTTCAAGCAGCTGCTGATGGTGGCCGGCATGGAGCGGTACTACCAGATCGCGCGCTGCTTCCGCGACGAGGACTTCCGCGCCGACCGCCAGCCGGAGTTCACCCAGCTGGACATCGAGGCCTCCTTCGTCGACCAGGAGGACATCCTGGCCCTCGGCGAGAAGATCATCGGCGCGATCTGGCGCGACGTGCACGGGTACGAGATCCCCAACCCGCTGCCCCGGATGAGCTACGCGGACGCGATGGGCCGCTACGGCTCGGACAAGCCGGACGTCCGCTTCGGCCAGGAGCTCACGGACCTCACCGAGTACTTCAAGGGCACCTCGTTCCGCGTGTTCCAGGCCCCGTACGTCGGCGCCGTGGTCATGCCCGGCGGTGCCTCGCAGCCGCGCAAGCAGCTCGACGCCTGGCAGGACTGGGCCAAGGCGCGCGGCGCCCGGGGCCTCGCCTACGTGCTGATCGACGCCGAGACCGGCGAGCTGCGCGGCCCGGTCGCCAAGAACCTCTCCGAGGAGCACCTGGCCGGCCTGGCCGCCGCCGCCGGGGCCAAGAACGGTGACGCGATCTTCTTCGCGGCCGGCAAGGAGCGCCCCTCGCAGGAGCTGCTCGGCGCCGCCCGTCTGGAGATCGGCCGCCGCTGCGAGCTGATCGACGAGTCCCGCTGGGCCTTCCTCTGGGTCGTCGACTTCCCGATGTTCGAGCCGATCGAGGACGACAAGGGCGAGTTCCAGGGCTGGCACGCGGTGCACCACCCGTTCACCGCCCCGACCGCCGAGTCGCTCGCCACCTTCGACACCGACCCGGGTTCGGCGCTCTCCAACGCCTACGACCTGGTCCTCAACGGCTCGGAGCTGGGCGGCGGTTCGATCCGTATCCACCAGCGGGACGTGCAGAAGCGGGCGTTCGACGCGATCGGCCTCTCCGAGGAGGAGGCGGCCTCGCAGTTCGGCTTCCTGCTGGACGCCTTCAACTACGGCCCGCCGCCGCACGGCGGTGTCGCCTTCGGCCTGGACCGCGTCGTCACGCTGCTGGGCGGGTACGACACCATCCGCGACGTCATCGCGTTCCCGAAGACGTCCACCGGTGGTGACCCGCTGACCGGTGCCCCGACCCCGATCACCCCGGCGCAGCGTCGCGAGGCCGGCGTCGACGCCCAGCCGAAGGTCCGCGAGGACGCCAAGTCCTCCGAGGCCAAGCCCGAGGCCCAGCCCCAGGCCTGACGCCCAATCGGCTAATCTTTCACGGCCCCGGACGGCGCACCCGCCGTCCGGGGCCGGTCCACAACGGTGTGCGACGGAGAGAGGCTCCCCCCATGAAGGTCACCACCAGAATCGAGTGTCCCGAGGACGCACCCGCCACCAGACGGGTCCACATGGCGGCCTTCCCCGGCCCCGACGAGGCCGATCTGGTGGACGCGCTGCGCCGCGACCCCGCCTGGCTGCCCGAGCTGTCCGTGGTGGCGGTGGACGAGGCCGGGCTGGTGGTCGGCCACGCGCTGCTCACCCGGCTGGCGGTCGGCGACGGCCGGGGCCTGGCGCTCGCGCCCGTCGCGGTCGCCCCGGAGTGGCAGCGCAAGGGCGTCGGCGAGCTGGTCGTCCGGGCCGCGCTGACGGCCGCGGAGGAGGCGGCGGAGAAGCTCGTCGTCGTCCTCGGCGATCCGGACTACTACGGCAGGTTCGGCTTCGCGCCGGCGGGCCGGCACGAGGTCACCGGCCCGTTCGAGGTGCCGGAGGCCTACTTCCAGACCCTCGCCCTGCCGGCCTACGACGGCGGTCCGCGCGGGCTCTGCCGCTACCCGGAGCCCTTCGAGGCGGTCTGACCCGACCCGGCCCGCCCCCGTACGCGCCGGACCGGCTCCGTCCGGCTCACTCCGCCTGGCCCGGGACCGCCGGGCCGGCCGAGAACCCGACCGTGGCCCGGCAGCTGCGCACGAACGCGGCCATGGCGGGCGTCAGTTCGCGGCCCATCGGCCAGTAGAGCCCGACCAGGCTCGGGCTGAGCCCCCGCACCGGCCGGTACGCGACATCCTCCCGCGCCGCCAGCCTGCTCATCGCCTCCGGGGCGAAGCCGACGCCCTGACCGCACACCACCGCGGCCAGCCACTCGTCGGAGTTGTGCGCCACCGCGCCGATCCGCACCGGTCGCCCGCGCCGTTCCGGGACCGCCAGCCAGTAGTCGCGCCAGTGCCCGGCCTCCAGCGGGATCGCGACGAAGGGCTCGTCCAGCAGGTCCTCGAACCGGATCACCTGGTGGCCCGCCAACCGGTGCCCGGCCGGCAGCGCCACGCAGCGCGGCTCCTCGCCCAGCACCGCGACGTTGTACTGCTCGGAGAGCGACGGCGGGGCGTGCCAGAGCGTCAGGTCGATCTCCCCGGTGGCGAGCCCCGAGGTCGGGTCGAACCAGTTGTTCTGCCGCAGCTCCACCTGCCAGCCGGGCATCCGCCGGGTGAAGTCCGTCACCGTGCTGCGGGTCATCAGGTTGATGCTGCCGCCCTCGAAGCCCACCCGCAGCGTCGAGCCCTGCTCGGCCGCCGCCGCCCGGCTGGCGCGCACCGCGTCGTCCCAGCCGGCCAGCACCGGCCCGGTGCGCTCGGCCAGGGCCCGGCCGGCGTGGGTGGGCGCCATGCCCCGGCGCGAGCGCTCGAACAGCTCCACCCCGAGCAGGGCCTCCAGCTGGCGGATCTGCTTGGTGAGGGTCGGCTGCGAGACGAACAGCCGGGCCGCGGCGGCCGTCAGCTGGCCCTCCTCGCAGACCGCGGCGAAGCTCCGCAGCAGTCGGGTGTCCACATCCATGCCCCAAGGTTATGGAACGGGATATTGGACCGGCCCGGCAGGTCTACGACAGGGTTGATCACTCGGCCCTCGCGGGCCGGCCACGGGGGAGTCCGGCAGCGGCGGTTCAGGGGGCCGCCGCTGCCGGGCCGGCGCCCGGCCTGCGGGAACCCGGGGTTGCGCCTACGGTGAGTGCTCATCAGCCTTTGCCGAACGGAGGCACCCAGGTGGCAGCCAAGGCCGAGCGCGATCCCGGTACCGGGCCGGAGCACCGGCGGGAGCGGCTCGCGAAGAAGCCGTACGAGCGGGAGCTGTTGAGGCTCCAGAACGAGCTGGTGAAGCTCCAGGAGTGGGTGCGGGCCGAGGGCGCCCGGCTGGTGGTCGTCTTCGAGGGGCGCGACGCGGCCGGCAAGGGCGGCGCGATCAAGCGGGTGACGGAGTACCTGAACCCGCGCATCGCCCGGGTGGCGGCGCTGCCCACGCCCACCGAGCGCCAGCGGACCCAGTGGTACTTCCAGCGCTACGTCGAGCAGTTGCCGGCCGCGGGGGAGATCGTGCTGTTCGACCGCAGCTGGTACAACCGGGCCGGGGTCGAGCGGGTGATGGGCTTCTGCACGGACGAGCAGTACTGGCAGTTCCTGCACCAGTGCCCGATGTTCGAGCGGATGCTGATCGAGTCGGGCATCCTGCTGCGCAAGTACTGGTTCTCGGTCAGCGACACCGAGCAGCAGCGGCGGTTCCGGGACCGGCTGGAGGACCCGATGCGGCGGTGGAAGCTCTCGCCGATGGACGTCGAGTCGGTCAGCCGCTGGGAGGACTACTCGCGGGCCAAGGACGAGATGTTCGTCTACACCGACATCCCGGACTCGCCGTGGAACGTGGTGGAGAGCGACGACAAGCGGCGGGCCCGGCTCAACATGATCGCCCACCTGCTCTCGACCGTCCCGTACCACGAGGTGGCCCCGCGGCGGATCGAGCTGCCGGCCCGCCCGGAGTCGCGCGGCTACCAGCGGCCGCCGCGGGACCTGCAGAAGTACGTACCGGACCACTCGGCGCGGATCGGGTAGGCCCGGCCGCCCGACAGTTCCCCGGGGCCGCCGGGGCGCGGACCCGGTCGGGGGGCGCGGCGGCCGGGCCGGGGTGTCGGTCGGCTCGCATAGGCTTCCGGTGTGGACGAACCGGACCTCTTCACCGCCGCCGCCGAGGAACGCCAGGCCAAGGAGCCCGGCCGGGCCCCGCTGGCCGTGCGGATGCGCCCGCGCACCCTGGACGAGGTCGCCGGGCAGCGGCAGCTGCTGAAGGCGGGCTCGCCGCTGCGCCGGCTGGTGTCGGGCTCGCGCGGCCCGGCGGCGACCAGTTCGGTGATCCTCTGGGGCCCGCCCGGTACCGGCAAGACCACCCTGGCGCACGTGATCAGCCAGTCCGTCGAGGGCCGCTTCGTGGAGCTGTCCGCGATCACCGCGGGCGTCAAGGAGGTCCGCGCGGTGATCGACGGCGCCCGCCGGGCGGTCGGCATGAACGGCAGGGAGACGGTGCTCTTCCTGGACGAGATCCACCGCTTCTCCAAGGCCCAGCAGGACTCGCTGCTGCCCGCCGTGGAGAACCGCTGGGTCACCCTGATCGCGGCCACCACCGAGAACCCGTACTTCTCGGTGATCTCCCCGCTGCTGTCGCGCTCGCTGCTGCTCACGCTGGAGTCGCTGACGGACGAGGACATCCGCGCCCTGCTGCACCGCGCGGTGGCCGACGAGCGCGGTCTGGAGGGCGCGCTGGAGCTCACCCCGGAGGCCGAGGACCACCTGGTCCGGCTGGCCGGCGGGGACGCCCGGCGGGCGCTCACCACGCTGGAGGCGGCCGCCGGGGCGGCGCTGGAGAAGGGCGAGGCGAGCATCACGCTGGCCACCACCGAGACGGCCGTGAACCAGGCCGCGGTGCGCTACGACAAGGACGGCGACCAGCACTACGACGTGGCCAGCGCGCTGATCAAGTCGATCCGGGGCAGTGACGTGGACGCCACCCTGCACTACCTGGCCCGGATGATCGAGGCGGGCGAGGACCCGCGGTTCATCGCCCGGCGGCTGATGATCTCGGCCAGCGAGGACGTCGGCCTGGCCGACCCGACGGCGCTGGCCACGGCGGTCGCGGCGGCCCAGGCGGTGGCGCTGATCGGCTTCCCGGAGGCACGGATCATCCTCTCCCAGGCGGCGATCGCGCTGGCGCTGGCGCCCAAGTCCAACGCCGCCTACCTGGCGATCGACGCGGCGCTGGCGGACGTCCGGCAGGGCCTGGCGGGCGCGGTGCCGCCGCACCTGCGGGACGCGCACTACGGCGGCGCGGGCAAGCTCGGGCACGGCCAGGGCTACCAGTACCCGCACGATCTGCCGGAGGGCATCGCGGCGCAGCAGTACGCGCCGGACGCCGTGCACGGCAAGGCGTACTACCGGCCGACCCGGCACGGCGGGGAGGCCCGGTACGCGGACATCGTGGAGTGGACCAGGGGCCGGCTCAAGGGCGAGTGATCGGCGGGTATACTCGTCCGGAGTGCCGTGTCCCGGGCGCGGCGGCAGGGGAGACCCTGACCGACCGGCCGCACCAGCGGGGCAATGGCCGTGGTCTCCTCCGGGAGGCCCCAGGAGCGTCGCGCACCGTTTCGGTGTCGCGTGCAGCCCACCAACCCAGGTTCGGTGGGCCACTCGTGTGCTTGCACATCCGTGCCCGGTCGTGGAGAGCGGCTGATCGCACTGCCCCCGGGCGGTGCGGTTGTCTCCGGACCGCGAGGAGCGACCTCCGTCAACACCTGGTGAAGCCGTATTCGTAAGCAAGGAAGGTTTGGTTCATGGCGAACCAGAAGCGTCCCAAGGTCAAGATCGCGCGTGCGCTCGGCGTGCCGCTGACCCCGAAGTCCGTCAAGTACTTCGAGGCCCGCCCGTACCCGCCCGGCCAGCACGGCCGTGGCCGCAAGCAGAACTCGGACTACAAGGTCCGTCTGCTCGAGAAGCAGCGTCTGCGCGCCCAGTACGACCTGAGCGAGAAGCAGATGGCGCGCGCGTTCGACCGCGCGAAGAAGGCCGAGGGCAAGACCGGTGAGGCGCTCGTCGCCGAGCTGGAGACCCGTCTGGACTCCCTGGTGCTGCGTTCGGGCATTGCCCGCACCATCTACCAGGCCCGTCAGATGGTCGTCCACGGTCACATCGAGGTCAACGGCGGCAAGGTCAACAAGCCGTCGTACCAGATGAAGCCGGGCTTCGTCGTGACCGTTCGCGAGCGCAGCAAGGAGAAGGTCCCGTTCCAGGTCGCCCGTGAGGGTGGCTACGCGGGCGAGGGCCAGACCCCGAAGTACCTCGAGGTCAACCTGAAGGCCCTGGCCTTCCGCCTGGACCGCGCGCCGCAGCGCAAGGAGGTCCCGGTGATCTGCGACGAGCAGCTCGTCGTCGAGTACTACTCGCGCTGACCCGCGAGCGGTACGCCTGCCGTACCCAGCGAGCCCCCGTCGCCTTTCGAGGCGGCGGGGGCTCGTCCCGTTCCCGGGTGCTCCCGGGTTGTGCTCAGTCGTCCTCGCCGGTCATCGCGGCGGCCAGCCGCAGGTGCGGGCGGGCCTCCTCGGCGCGGCCCTGGCGCTCCAGGGTCCGGCCCAGCATCAGCCGGGCGTAGTCCTCGGCGGGGTGGGCGTCCAGGATCCGGCGCAGCTCGGCCTCGGCGCGGGAGAGCTGGGCCGAGTGGAAGTAGCTGCGGGCCAGCAGCAGCCGGACCGACAGGTTGGCCGGCTCCTCGGCGAGGACGCCCTCCAGCATGCGGGCGGCGTCGGTGTACGCCTTGGAGTCGAAGTAGTACGTCGCGAGGCGGTACTCGTCGGCGGTGTTGGTGGCCACGATTGCTCCTTCCGGGCGTCCGCCCGGCGGGGGTGCCGGGAGGTGCCGACCGGTGTAGCAATGGACAAGATTCAACTATTCCTGGCCGGTGAGGGGTGCGGCGCCGGCGGCACCGGGAAGGGGCCCGGCAGCCGGCCCGGACCGCCCGCGCGGCCGTCGCCGCCGAGCGCCCGGTGGACGGCGGCGTCGAGGTCCAGCCGGGCGCCGTGGTCGAAGCACTCGGTGAACTCCTGCTCGGTCAGCCCGGCCCTGGCCCGCTCCTCGCAGTGCCGGTGGGGGCCGTTGAAGGTGCGCGAGCCGAAGAACGGCTTGCCCACCGCCTGCCAGATCCGGTGCGCGGCGCCCTGCAGCACCCGGGCCTCGCGCAGGTCGCCCGGCCGACCGGGCCCGGTGGGCTCGGTCTCCAGCAGCGCCAGCAGGTCGATCGCCAGCACGATGCCCAGCAGGTCGTGGAAGAGGTGGTTGAGCCGGACGCTCTCGCGGGCCCGCGCCCGGGCCAGCCGGACCTCGCCGTCCAGCCAGTGCGAGTACCCGAGCGCGTAGAGCCCGTAGGCGTACGCCCACTGCTCGCCGTGCTCCTCGCAGAGCTCGCGGACCTCGCCGAGCCAGAACTCGCCGCTGTCCTGGTCGCCCTGGAACAGGTAGGCGATGCCCAGCTCGAACATGGCCATCAGGACGTTGCTGTTGAGCTCGCCGATCGTCCGGTAGTGCCAGAGCGCCTCCTCGAAGAGCTCGGCGGCACGGGCCGGCTCGTCCCCGATCAGCGCGGCACAGCCCTGCCGGTGGACGGCGTAGGCGAGCGCCCGGGCGTCGCCGGTGTCCAGCGCCTGGCGGCGGCACTCCTCCAGGGCCGGGCGCGCGGTGAGCAGGTCGCCCTGGAGGGTCGCCATGTACCCGGTGACCCAGAGCGCCTTGGCGCGGGCCTCGGTCGGCTCGGGGTCGAGGGCGAGCGCGCGGTCCAGCCAGTGCCGCCCCTCGCCGAGGTGGCCGCAGCCGACCCAGTAGAACCAGAGCGTGCTCGCCAGCAGCAGGGCGAGCTGCTCCTCGCCCGGTTCGGCCAGGCAGAACTCCAGCGCCGCGCGCAGGTTGGGGTGGGCGAGCTCGGTGCGCTCGGCGGTCTCCGCCTGCCGGGGGCCGAACCACTCGACCTCGCCCCAGGTGGCCACGCCCAGGTACCAGTCCCGGTGGCGGCGCCGCAGCCGCCGCTCCTCACCGGTCGAGCGCAGCCACCGCAGGCCGTACTCGCGCAGGGTGTCCAGCAGTCCGAACCTGACGCCGCCCCCCTCCTCGGCCGGCCGGCCGGTGGTCGACACCCGGAGCAGCACCGACTTGTTGATCAGCTCGGACACCAGGTCGAGCAGGTCCTCCGGTTCGATGCCGTCGCCGGCGCAGACGTACTCGGCGGCCTCCAGGTCGAAGCTCCCCGTGAAGACCGAGAGCCGGGCCCAGAGCAAACGTTCCTGCGGCGTGCAGAGTTCGTGACTCCACCCGATGGTCGTGCGAAGCGTCTGGTGGCGCGGCAGCGCCGTCCGGGCGCCGCCGGTGAGCAGGCGGAACCGGTCGCCCAGCCGGGCGTCGATCTGCGCGACCGAGAGCGACCGCAGCCGGCCGGCCGCCAGCTCGACGGCCAGCGGGATGCCGTCCAGCCGGCGGCAGAGCTGGGCGATCCCCTCGGCGGAGGCCGCGGTGATCTCGAAGGAGGGCAGCACCGCCCGGGCCCGGTCGGCGAACAGCCGCACCGCGTCCGGCAGTACGCCGGGGCCGACCGGGCCCACCGGCAGCGGCGCCAGGACGAGCAGGTGCTCGCCCGGGGCGCGCAGCGCCGCCCGGCTGGTGGCCAGCACCCGCAGGCCGGGCAGCGCCCGCAGCAGGGCGTCGACCAGCTCCGCGCAGGCTTCCACCAGGTGCTCGCAGCCGTCCAGCACGATCAGCGTCCGGCGCCCGGCGAGCTGCTCGGTCAGCACGTCCAGCGGCGGCCGGGGGGTGCCGTCGGTCAGCCGCAGCGCCTCCAGCACGGCGTGGCCGAGCAGCAGCGGGTCCTGCACAGGGGCGACCTCGACCAGCCAGGTGCCGTCCGGGAAGGCGCCGGCCGCCCGGGCCGCCGCGCGCAGGGCCAGCCGGCTCTTGCCCACGCCGCCCGGGCCGGTCACCGTGACCAGCCGCGCGGCGGCCAGCAGCCGGGCCAGCTCGGTCAGCTCCCGCTGCCGGCCGACGAAGCTGGTCACCTCGGCCGGGAGCCGGCCGGGCGCCGGCTCCCGCCGCGCCGCCCCCGCTCCGGGCCGTGCTGTCGGGTCCGCGGCCAAGCGCTGCTCCCGTCTCCGGGCCCGGACCGTCGCGGTTCGGGCGTGCCCGCGGGCCGCCCCGGCGACGGCCCGTCCGGCAGAACGAGGTGACCGGCCGGTAGGTTACGCGCGCGGCTCGTACCCCGGACCGGATCCGCGGGGGCGGGCCCGGGGACGCCCCGGCCGATATCCGGTCCGGAAACCGGCCGTGGTCGCGATAGGGTCTCCTTCGGAGAACAGCAAGGCGAGGGAGCGCACAAGGTGTCCGTGGGAGAGCTGGCCGGCTTGCTCGTCGCCGTGTTCTGGGCGGTCCTGGTCACCCTGCTCGCCGTCGTGCTGGTGCACCTCTCGCGGGTGCTCAAGGAGGCCGCCGTCCTGGTCTCCGCGGTGACCGAGCAGGCCGTGCCGCTGCTGACCGAGGCCGGAGCCGCCGTGCGCAGCGCCAACGAGCAGCTGGAGCGGGTGGACGAGATCACCGCCAACGTCCAGGACGCCGCCGCCAACGCCCAGGCGCTCTCCTCCACCGTCGCGGCCACCCTGGGCGGGCCGCTGGTCAAGGTCGCGGCCTTCAGCTACGGCGTCCGCAAGGCCGTCGCCAAGCAGAACGGCACCGTGACGCTGCCCACCCAGCCGAGCGAGCGCGAGGAGCTGGCCCGGCTGATCCGGGCCGAGGTGCGCGCCGCGACGACGGCCAAGAGCGGCCTGCTCGCCCGGGTCCGGCGCGCGGTGAGGGGCTGACGGCATGGTGCGACGCATCTTCTGGATGGCGGTCGGCGCCGGTGCCACCGTCTGGGCCATGAACAAGGCCAACGAGGCCGTGCACCGGCTCACCCCGGACAGCCTCTCCGGCACCGCCGCGCGCGGCGCGCTGCACCTGGGCGACGCGGCCAAGCGGTTCGCCCAGGACGTGAAGGCGGGCATGGCCGAGCGCGAGGAGCAGCTGCGCGAGGACCTCGGACTGGACGGCACCGCCGTCGTCGAGCCCCGGCGCCGGGTCCTGCGCGGCGAGCCGCAGTACCGAGCTATCTCGGCGGCGCCCGGCAGCCCGGCCGCCGCCCTGCCTCCGTCCAGCAGTGCCCGCGCATCGTCCGACGGTGCGCGCACCACCCCAGCCATCGAAAAGACGCCCGGCCGCGCACTGCCGCAGCCGGGCGGTACCCCGAACCGGAAGGACCACTAATGGAGTCGGCAGAGATCCGCCGCCGCTGGCTGCGCTTCTTCGAGGAGCGCGGCCACACCGTCGTTCCGTCGGCGTCCCTGGTCGCCGACGACCCCACCCTGCTGCTGGTCAACGCCGGCATGGTGCCCTTCAAGCCGTACTTCCTCGGCGAGGTCAAGCCGCAGTTCTCCCGGGCCACCAGCGTCCAGAAGTGCGTGCGCACCCTGGACATCGAGGAGGTCGGGAAGACCACCCGGCACGGCTCCTTCTTCCAGATGTGCGGCAACTTCTCCTTCGGCGACTACTTCAAGGAAGGGGCCATCAAGTTCGCGTGGGAGCTGCTCACCACTCCCGTCGCGGACGGCGGCTACGGCCTGGAGAAGGAGAAGCTCTGGATCACCGTCTACAAGGACGACGACGAGGCCGAGCAGATCTGGCGCGACGTCATCGGCGTGCCCTCCGAGCGCATCCAGCGCCTCGGCATGAAGGACAACTTCTGGTCGATGGGCGTCCCCGGCCCGTGCGGCCCGTGCTCGGAGATCAACTACGACCGCGGCCCCGCGTACGGCGAGGAGGGCGGCCCGGCCGTCAACGGCGAGCGCTACCTGGAGATCTGGAACCTGGTCTTCATGCAGTACGAGCGCGGCCACGGTGACGGCAAGGACGGTTTCGAGATCCTCGGTGACCTGCCGAGCAAGAACATCGACACCGGCCTCGGCCTGGAGCGCCTCGCCGCCATCCTGCAGGGCGTCGACAACCTCTTCGAGATCGACACCAGCCGGATGATCCTCGACCGCGCCGCCGAGCTGACCGGTCACACCTACGGCGCCGACCACAAGTCGGACGTCTCGCTGCGCGTGGTCACCGACCACATCCGCACCGCGCTGATGCTGATCGGCGACGGTGTCACCCCCGGCAACGAGGGCCGCGGCTACGTGCTGCGCCGCATCCTGCGCCGCGCCATCCGCAACATGCGCCTGCTGGGCGCCACCGGCCAGGTCGCCAAGGACCTGACCGAGGTCGCGATCAAGGCGATGGCCCCGCAGTACCCGGAGCTGGAGGCCGACCGCAAGCGCATCGAGACGGTCGTCACCGGCGAGGAGACGGCCTTCCTGCAGACCCTGAAGGCCGGCACCACCCTCCTGGACACCGCGGTCACCGAGACCAAGCAGTCCGGCGGCGCGGTGCTCTCCGGCGAGCAGGCGTTCAAGCTGCACGACACCTACGGGTTCCCGATCGACCTGACCCTGGAGATGGCCGAGGAGCAGGGCCTCCAGGTCGACGAGGCCGGCTTCCGCCGCCTCATGCAGGAGCAGCGGGACCGTGCCAAGGCCGACGCCAAGGCCAAGAAGATGGGCCACGCCGACGTCGCCGCGTACCGCGAGGTCGCCGACAAGTCCGGCGCCAGCGTCTTCACCGGCTACAACCTCACCGAGGGCGAGGCCACCGTGGTCGGCCTGCTGGTGGACGGCGTCCCGGCGCCGGCCGCGAGCGAGGGCGACGAGGTCGAGATCATCCTCGACCGCACCCCGTTCTACGCCGAGGGCGGCGGCCAGCTCGCCGACCACGGCCGGATCCGGCTGGACTCCGGCGCCGTGGTGGAGATCCGCGACGTGCAGCAGCCCGTCCCGGGCGTGACGGTGCACTCCGGCGGCGTGCTGTTCGGCGAGGTCGTGCTCGGCGCCTCGGCGTACGCCACCATCGACATCGAGCGCCGCCGGGCCATCGCCCGCGCCCACTCGGCCACCCACCTGACCCACCAGGCGCTGCGCGACGCGCTCGGCCCGACGGCCGCCCAGGCCGGCTCCGAGAACGCCCCCGGCCGCTTCCGCTTCGACTTCGGTTCGCCCGCCGCCGTGCCCGGCAGCGTGCTGGTCGACGTCGAGCAGAAGATCAACGACGTGCTGACCCGCGAGCTGGACGTCACCGCCGAGGTCATGACGATGGACCAGGCCCGCAAGGCCGGCGCCATCGCGATGTTCGGGGAGAAGTACGGCGACTCGGTCCGCGTCGTCACCATCGGGGACTTCTCCAAGGAGCTCTGCGGCGGCACGCACGTCGGCAACACCGCCCAGCTGGGCCTGGTGAAGCTGCTCGGCGAGTCCTCGATCGGCTCCGGCGTGCGCCGGGTCGAGGCGCTGGTCGGCGTGGACGCCTACAAGTTCCTCGCCCGTGAGCACACCGTGGTCGCCCAGCTGACCGAGCTGGTCAAGGGCCGCCCGGAGGAGCTGCCGGAGAAGATCTCGGGGATGCTCGCCAAGCTCAAGGACGCCGAGAAGGAGATCGAGCGCTTCCGCGCCGAGAAGGTGCTGGCCGCCGCCGCGGGTCTGGCCGACTCCGCCGAGGACGTCCAGGGCATCGCCGTGGTGGCCGCCCGGGTCGCCGACGGCACCGGCGCCGACGAGCTGCGCAAGCTCGTCCTGGACGTGCGCGGCCGGCTCGGCTCGCGGCCGGCCGTGGTCGCCGCCTTCACGGTGGCCAACGACCGCCCGCTGACCGTGATCGCCACCAACGAGGACGCGCGCGGGCGCGGCATCAAGGCCGGCGAGCTGGTCCGGGTCGCCGCCAAGACCCTCGGCGGCGGCGGTGGCGGCAAGGACGACGTCGCCCAGGGCGGCGGCTCCGACGCGGGCGCGGTCGGCGAGGCCATCGCCGCGGTGCGCGGTCTGGTCGCGGAGCGCGCCAGCTGATGGACCAGGAGGAGAGGCCGCCCTTCCGCCGCGGGCGGCGGATCGCCGTCGACGTCGGTGACGCCCGGATCGGGGTCGCGTCCTGCGACCCCGACGGGGTGCTCGCCACGCCGGTGGAGACCGTCCCCGCCGGGGTGAAGTCGCAGGCCAGGATCGCCGCCATCGCCGACGAGTACCAGGCGATCGAGGTGATCGTCGGCCTGCCGCGCTCGCTCAGCGGCAAGGAGGGCCCGGCGGCGGAGAAGGTCCGCGGGTACGCCACCCGGCTGGCCAACCGGCTCTACCCGGTGCCGGTCCGGCTGGTCGACGAGCGGATGTCCACCGTCACGGCCACCCACGGGCTGCGCGCCTCCGGGGTCAAGGCCAAGAAGGGCCGCTCGGTGGTCGACCAGGCCGCCGCGGTGGTGATCCTGCAGACCGCCCTTGAGTCCGAACGGGTGAGCGGACGCCCGCCCGGTGAGAGCGTCGAGGCGGCCGGCTGACCGGCCTGATCTAACGTCCCGGTGAAGGGGCCCGTGCGGACGCGTCCGCACGGGCCCCTTCTGCTCGTTCCGGGACCGCCGAGGGGGCGCAATGACCGACCAGGACTTCACGCCCGGGCTCACACCCGGCCACCTCGGTGCGCCGGTGCTCGAACCCGAGGGCCGTCCGCCGGGTGCGCCCCGTCCTCGCCACGATGCGCCGGATCCGCACCGCCGGCGCAACGGGCTCGCCTGCGGGCTGACCGCGCTCGCCCTGGTGGTCGTCTTCGGCGGGGCCGGTCTGACCGGGTACACCTGGCTGCAGGGACAGCAGAAGCCGCCGGCCGCCGCCGACTACCACGGGGCGGGCACCGGCGACGTCCAGGTCTCGGTGCCCGAGGGCGCCGGGCTCACCCAGATCGCCTCCGCGCTGGTGCGCAACGGCGTGGTGGCCAGCTCGCTGGCCTTCACCCGGGCGGCCAAGGGCAGCGCGGCCGCCGCCGGGCGGATCCAGCCCGGCACCTACACGCTGAAGCAGAAGATGTCGGCGGCCGCCGCGCTGGCGATCCTGGTCGACCCCGCCAACGCCAACGGCCTGACCATCCCCGAGGGCTGGCGCGGCAACCAGATCTACACGGCGATCGACAAGAAGCTGGACCTGCCCGAGGGCACCACGCAGCGGGCCGCCCAGGAGCAGGGCGCCGAGCTGGGGCTGCCGGAGTTCGCCAAGGGCAGCCCGGAGGGGTACCTCTTCCCCGCGACGTACAGCGTGACCGACGGGACCACCGCGGTGGACCTGCTGAAGCAGATGGTGGAGCGGGCCGGCAAGGAGTTCGCCCGGGACGGCGCGGAGGTCGTCGCGCAGAACCTCGGGCAGAGCCTGTACGGGCTGGTGACCATCGCCAGCATGGTGCAGGGCGAGGCGGACAACACCGAGGACATGGCCAAGGTGGCCCGGGTGATCTACAACCGGCTGGCCAAGAACATGCCGCTGCAACTGGACTCCACGATCAACTACGCGCTCGGCCGCTCGACGCTGAACACCACCGTCACGGAGACCAAGCTGGACTCCCCGTACAACACGTATCTGCACACCGGACTGCCGCCGACGCCGATCGGCAACCCCGGGCGGCAGGCGATCATGGCGGCGGTGGACCCGGCGCAGGGGGACTGGCTCTACTTCGTCACCGTGAAGCCGGGGGACACCCGGTTCACCGACAGTTTCGACGTGCAGCAGCGCAACGTGGCCGAGTTCAACGCCGCCCGGGCCGCGCAGCCGAGCCCGTCGGCGAGCGGTTCGGGCGGTGCCTCCGCGGGGGCGAGCGGCAGTCAGCCGACGGGTGCGCCGACCGCTCCGGGCGGGCAGTGAGGGCACATCGCCCCTGCCGGAGGCCAGGCTGCGGTACGGTAACGTCTCCCTCCAGGCGCTGCAGTAGCACGCCGGTTCGAGAATCAGCCGGGACGCCGTCCCGGACGGCCGGTCCGATCCTCCGGCCGTCTCCGTCGGTGTAAGGGGATCAATGACCGATCTGGGTCGGGGCTACGGCCCCCAGGGCTCCGAGCCGTGGCACCCCGGTGACCCCGGGTACGGCGGCCAGCAGCCGGTCCCCGGGCCGACGGACGACCAGTGGCAGCAGCCCCAGCAGTACGGCGGTCAGGCTTTCGTCGACCAGCAGGGCTACCCGCAGCAGATGCAGCAGGCCGCGCAGCAGCAGGGTTACCCCCAGCAGGGCTACCCGCAGCAGGCGTACCCGGGCGGCCAGCCCCAGCAGCCCCAGCAGTACGGGGGACAGCAGTTCGCGCAGGGACAGCAGCAGGCCCAGCAGGCCCAGCAGTACGGCGGTCAGGCCTTCGGCGACCAGCAGGGGTACCCGCAGCAGGGGCACGGCGGGGGCCAGGGCTTCCCGGGTGGGCAGGGGTACCAGGACCAGCAGCAGGGCTACCCGCAGCAGGGGTTCCCCGGGCAGCAGCAGAGCGCCCCCGGGTACCAGGGGCAGCAGCAGGGGTACTCGCAGCAGGGCATGCCGCAGCAGGGCATGCCGCAGGCGGGTATGCCGCAGTCGGGTATGAACCAGCAGGGCGCGCCCCAGTCCGGGATGCCGCAGCAGGGCGCTTCCCAGCCCGGGATGCCGCAGCAGCCCGGTCAGCAGCGGGTGCCGGGCGAGCAGGCTCCGGGCGGGCAGGTGCCTGGCGGGCGGGCCTCGCGACGCCGGCAGCCCGAGCCCGAGCGGCCCGCCGGTCCCGGCCCGGACGGCATCGACTGGGAGGCGGAGGCCGCCGCGCTGGAGGCCGGCGGCCGGCCGGCGGAGGCCGAGCCCGAGCAGGCCGAGGTCGAGTGGGACGAGCACCAGGACGACTACGCCGAGGACGGCGGGGACGACCAGAACGGTTTCCTCGGCGAGGAGGACAACTCCCGCGAGGGCAAGAAGAAGCGCAAGGAGAAGGGCAAGAAGTCCGGCCGCCGCAACGGTGGCGCCTGCCTGCTGGTCGCGCTGGTGATGGTCGGCGGCGTGGCCGGCGCGGGCTGGTGGGGGTACGGCTTCTACCAGGACCACTTCGGGCCGCCCCCGGACTTCACCGGCCAGGGCAGCGGCTCGGTCATGGTGGAGATCAAGAAGGGTGCCGTCGGGGCCGAGATGGGCAAGACGCTCAAGGAGGCCGGTGTGGTCAAGAGCATCGAGGCCTTCACCCAGGCGTGCGGGAAGAACCCGAAGTGCACCACCATCCAGTACGGCACCTACACCATGCCCAAGGAGATGTCGGCCGAGGCCGCCGTCACCAACCTGGTGGAGGCGAACGGCGGTGAGAAGCTGATCGTCCAGGAGGGGCTGACGGCCGCCGCCACCTACGCCAAGATCGACGACAAGCTGCAGCTGGCCAAGGGCACCACGGCCGAGGTGGCCAAGGCGCAGCTGGGCAGCCTCGGTCTGCCCGCGTACGCCAACGGCAACATCGAGGGCTTCCTCTGGCCGGCCCGCTACTCGATCGCCTCGGGCATGAAGCCCGAGGACCTGCTCAAGCAGATGGTGAAGAACGCCGTCGACCGCTACGCGGGGCTGGACGCGGAGGCCGCCAAGATCGGCCTCAAGACCGGCTACGAGGTGGTCATCGAGGCGAGCATCCTCCAGGCCGAGGGCAACAACCCCGACGACTTCGCCAAGATGGCCCGGACGATCCAGAACCGGCTGGCCGACACGGGCAAGATCGACGGCAAGCTCGGCATGGACACCACGCTGCAGTACTCGCTGGGCCGCAAGGTGCTGGACAAGAAGGACATCAACGACGCCTCCAACAAGTACAACACCTACATCAACGCGGGCCTGCCGCCCGGGCCGATCTCCAACCCTGGTGACGCGGCGCTCAAGGCGGTGCTGAACCCGGCGGACGGCAAGTGGCTGTACTTCATCGCGATGGACCCGAAGAACACCCGCTTCTCGGAGACGGACAAGCAGTTCGCGGCCGATGTCGAGGAGTACTGCAAGGCGGCCGGCCAGGGCTTCGACAAGGTGGCCGTCCACTGCACCACCAAGTAGCCCTGACGGGCCAGTAGTTCACGGAGTAGCAGCGTTGACCAGCAAGCACCGGGCCGCCGTCCTCGGCTCGCCGATCGCCCACTCGCTCTCGCCGCACCTGCACCGCGCCGCCTTCGCGGCGCTCGGGCTGGACGGCTGGCGCTACGACGCCTTCGAGGTGGACGAGGCCGGGCTGCCCGGCTTCCTCGCCGGACTGGACGCGGAGCGGTGGGCGGGCCTGTCGCTCACCATGCCGCTGAAGCGGGCGGTCATCCCGCTGCTCGACGAGGTGAGCGCGACCGCCCGCTCGGTCGACGCGGTGAACACGGTGGTCTTCACCGCCGACGGGCGGCGCACCGGGGACAACACCGACATCCCGGGCCTCGTCAACGCCCTGCGCGAGCGCGGCATCACCGAAGTGGCGGGGGCGGCCGTGCTGGGTGCCGGGGCCACCGCCTCGTCGGCGCTGGCGGCGCTGGCCCAGATCTGCACCGGCGAGGTGACGGTCTACGTCCGCAGCGCCGAGCGGGCCCGGGAGATGGCCGAGCTGGGTGAGCGCCTGAGGGTGACCGTGCGCACCGCCGACTGGGAGCGGGGCGCGGAGGCGCTCGCGCAGCCGCTCACGGTATCGACCACGCCCGCGGGGGCGACGGACGCGTTCGCCGCCGGGCTGCCCGCCGCGCCCGGCGCGCTGTTCGACGTGCTCTACCACCCGTGGCCGACGGCGCTGGCCGCCGCCTGCGCCGAGCGCGGCGCCGCCGTGCTGGGCGGCCTGGACCTGCTCGTCCACCAGGCGGTCCTGCAGAACGAGCGGTTCACCGGCCGCGCGCCCGGGCCGCTGGCGGCCATCCGGGCCGCGGGTGAGGCGGCGCTCGCCGGCCGCTGACGCGGTGCGCGCGGGGCGGCGGGCCGTGCCGCCCGGGCATGTCGTGCCGGGGTGGCGTGTCGTGCCGGATCGGCGCGCTGTGTCACATCGGCGTGTCGTGCCGGAAGGGCGTGCTGTGCCACCCTGGCGCGTCGTGCCGGCTCGACCTGACATGCCCGTCCAGCGTGTCGTGCCACCCCGGCGTGCCGTGCCGCGGCGAGGGGTCCAGCCGTGCTCCCGGCGGGGCCCGGGTGCTCCGCCGGCCACCGCGTCCGAGGGTCGACCGGTTGCTGTCCGTCACCCGGACTCTGCTCCCGGGCATGCCGACGGCATGAAAGGATCCAGGGACAGAGGAAGCACGCCCGGGCGGGTCATGGCAAGTGCCGTGACCGGTCCGCTGATGAAGGAGCTCCGTTGGGTACGTTGCGCTGGCTGACGGCGGGGGAGTCGCACGGTCCGGCACTGGTCGCGACGCTGGAGGGCCTGCCCGCCGGTGTTCCGGTGACCACCGCGGTGGTGGCCGAGGCGCTGGCGCGCCGACGGCTGGGCTACGGCCGTGGCGCCCGGATGAAGTTCGAGCAGGACGAGGTGACCTTCCTCGGCGGCGTGCGGCACGGCGAGACCATGGGCAGCCCGGTGGCCGTGATGGTCGGCAACACCGAGTGGCCGAAGTGGGAGCAGGTCATGTCGGCCGATCCGGTCGACCCGGAGGTGCTGGCGGGGCTGGCCCGCAACGAGGCGCTGACCCGCCCCCGGCCGGGCCACGCGGACCTGGCGGGCATGCAGAAGTACTCGATCGAGGAGGCCCGGCCGATCCTGGAGCGCGCGAGCGCCCGGGAGACGGCGGCCCGGGTCGCGCTGGGCGCGGTCGCGCGCGCCTACCTCAAGGAGACCTGCGGGATCGAGATCGTCAGCCATGTGGTGGAGCTGGCGGGCGCGAAGGCCCCCGCCGGGGTGCTGCCGCTGCCCTCCGACGAGGCGCGCCTCGACGAGGACCCGGTGCGCTGCCTGGACGCCGACGCGTCGAAGGCGATGGTCGCGGAGATCGACCAGGCCCACAAGGACGGCGACACCCTGGGCGGGGTCGTCGAGGTGCTGGCCTACGGCGTGCCGGTCGGCCTCGGCTCGCACGTGCACTGGGACCGCCGGCTGGACGCGCGGCTGGCCGCCGCGCTGATGGGGATCCAGGCGATCAAGGGCGTCGAGGTCGGCGACGGGTTCGAGCTGGCCCGGGTGCCGGGTTCGCAGGCGCACGACGAGATCGTGCCGACCCCGGAGGGCGTCAAGCGGACGTCGGGCCGGTCGGGCGGTACCGAGGGCGGCCTGTCGACGGGCGAGCTGCTCCGGGTGCGGGCGGCGATGAAGCCGATCGCGACCGTGCCGCGCGCGCTGCAGACGCTGGACGTGCGGACGGGCGAGCCGGCCAAGGCCCACCACCAGCGCTCCGACGTGTGCGCGGTGCCCGCGGCGGGGATCGTCGCCGAGGCGATGGTCGCGCTGGTGCTGGCGGACGCGGTGAACGAGAAGTTCGGTGGCGACCACGTCAGCGAGACCCGCCGCAACGTCCAGGGGTACCTGGACAACCTGATCGTCCGATGAGCGCGCCCCTGGTGGTGCTGGTCGGCCCGCCCGGCAGTGGCAAGTCCACCGTCGGACGGGACCTCGCCGAGCGCCTGGGCGTCGCATTCCGGGACACCGACGCCGATGTCGAACGGTCGGCCGGCAAGCCGATCCCGGAGATCTTCATCGACGAGGGCGAGCCGCACTTCCGCGAGCTGGAGGCGGCCGCGGTGCGCAGCGCCGCCCGGGACCACGACGGCGTGCTGGCGCTGGGGGGCGGTGCGGTGATGGCCGAGGCCACCAGGGCGCTGCTGCGCGAGCTGCCGGTGGTGTTCCTGGAGGTCCCGCCGGCGGACGCCGTCCGGAGGGTGGGGCTGGACGCGCCGCGGCCGCTGCTCGCGGTCAACCCGCGGGCGCGTTGGCGTGAGTTGATGGAGGCGCGTCGGCCCCTGTACCTGGAGGTGGCCACCGCCGTCGTCGACACCGCGGGCCGCACCCCCGGGCAGGTCGCGGACGCCGTAATGGAAGCACTGGAGCTGAAGACCCCCCATGAGTGACATCGTCAGGATTCACGTCGGCGGCAGCGCGGGCCACGACCCGTACGACGTGCTGATCGGACACCAGCTGCTCGGCGAGTTGGGGCAGCTGATCGGGACCCGCGCCAAGCGGGTCGCGCTGATCCACCCCGAAGGACTGGCCGCCACGGCCGACGCCATCCGCGAGGACCTGCTGGGCGAGGGCTACGAGGCGATCGTCCTCCAGGTGCCCAACGCCGAGGACGCCAAGAGCGCCGAGGTCGCCGCGTACTGCTGGTCGGTGCTCGGCCAGACCGGCTTCACCCGCAGCGACGTGATCGTCGGCCTCGGCGGCGGCACCACCACCGACCTGGCCGGCTTCGTGGCGGCCACCTGGCTGCGCGGGGTGCGCTGGGTGTCCATGCCCACCACGCTGCTCGGCATGGTGGACGCGGCGGTGGGCGGCAAGACCGGCATCAACATCGCCGAGGGCAAGAACATGGTCGGCGCCTTCCACCCGCCGGTGGGCGTGCTGGCGGACCTCGACACCTTGGAGACGGTGCCCCGGCACGACTACGTCTCCGGTCTCGCCGAGGTCATCAAGTGCGGTTTCATCGCCGACCCGGTCATCCTGGACCTCATCGAGGCGGACCCGGAGGGCGCCAGGAGCCCCGCCGGGCCGCACACCGTCGAGCTGATCCGGCGGGCCGTGCAGGTCAAGGCCGACGTGGTCTCCGGGGACCTCAAGGAGTCCGGCCAGCGCGAGATCCTCAACTACGGCCACACCCTCGGCCACGCCATCGAGCGCAACGAGCGCTACAAGTGGCGGCACGGCGCGGCGATCTCGATCGGGATGGTCTTCGCCGCCGAACTCGGCCGCCTGGCCGGCCGGCTGGACGACGAGACGGCCGACCGGCACCGCACCGTGCTGGCCTCGGTCGGCCTGCCGCTGAGCTACCGCGCGGACGCCTGGCCGAAGCTGCTGGACGCCATGAAGATCGACAAGAAGTCGCGCGGCGACCTGCTGCGCTTCATCGTCCTGGACGGCCTCGGCCGGACCTCCATGCTGGAGGGCCCCGACCCGTCCCTGCTGGTCGCCGCCTACGCGGAGGTCTCCTCGTGACCCGGGTGATGGTGCTCAACGGCCCCAACCTCGGCCGGCTGGGCAGCCGCGAGCCGGACGTCTACGGCGCCACCTCCTACGCCGGGCTGGTCGAGCGCTGCACCGTGCTCGGCAAGGAGCTCGGCTTCGAGGTCGAGGTGCACGAGACCAACTCCGAGCAGCAGATGGTGGAGTGGCTGCACGAGGCGGCCGACGGCGGGGTGCCCGTGGTGATCAACCCGGGGGCCTTCACCCACTACTCGTACGCGATGCGCGACGCCGCCGCCCAGCGGACCGCGCCGCTGATCGAGGTGCACATCTCCAACCCGTACGCCCGGGAGACCTTCCGGCACACCTCGGTGATCGCCGCGGTCGCCTCCGGCACCATCGCCGGATTCGGCCTGGGCTCGTACGAGCTGGCACTGCGGGCGCTCGGCGGGCAGCTCACCGCACGCTGACACCCGGGCCGGGGTACCGGATCGGCGCGGCCCCGGCCGGCCCGATCCGGTACCCCGGCCCTCGTCAGCGGCCCGGCGGCGGACTGTGCCCGCTGCGGGACCGCCGTGTAGTGTCCCCGCTGAAAGAAGTCGGGAGGTGACCGTGACGCAGTACGCCGGGGGTGGACAAGTCCCCCCACGTCCCGTCGCTCCGCCGGCCCCGCCGTACTCCGGCAGTGCCACCGTCGCACCGCCCGCCGGTGGCGCGCCGGGCGCGTCCCGGGGAGTGCCGCGGGCGGCGGCCCACGCCGAATCCGTCCGCCACGGCGCGGACCGGTCCGCGCGCGAGCCCGCCGGTCGGCCCCCGTACGCC
>NZ_JBHWUI010000036.1:0-44228 GCF_042737525.1 Kitasatospora sp. NPDC059973
CCACCACGCCCAGCGGGTGACGGTCCGTTCGCTCGGCCCGCTCGGACTGGCCGGGGGGCCGGGCGCGCACCGCCACCCCAGCCCCGAGCCCGCCCCCCCCCCCCGCCACCACGCCCCCCACCCCCCCGCCCCCCGCGGCCCCCGGGCGGGGCCGCGGTCAGGTCCGTCCGTCAGAGGTCCAGGTCGGGGTGGAGCCGGGCGACCGTCCACACGCGCCGACGGCGCAGGGCCAGCGAGGTGAGGACCAGGAACAGGACACCGAAACCCGCCAGAACGGCGATGTCCCGGATGACATGGGAGGACGGGCCGCCGCTGATCGTCACCCGGAGCCCGTCGACCAGGTAGGTCATCGGCAGGAAGGGGTGGACCGCCTGGAACGGTGCCGGGGTGGTCTGCATCGGGTACAGGCCGCCGGAGGCGGTGAGCTGCAGGATGAGCAGGACCAGTGACAGGACGTCGCCCGCCGTACCGAACGCCGTCCGCAGGCAGTGGTCGATGGCGATGAACGCGGCGGCGCCGACCGTGAGGAGCAGGACGGTCGTCCACGGGGCGGCGGCGTGCAGCCCGAGACCGGCGCTGACGACGCCGTAGAGGATCACGGCCCCGAGCACGCCCAGCGCCGCGGCCGGGAGCCAGCCCGCCACGGCGACGGTGGAGGCCCGGGTGCGGGCGGCCAGCGCCCGGGTGTTGACCGGTCGCAGGAAGAGGTAGGCGAAGAGGCCGAACACCCACAGCGCGATGCCGAAGAAGAACGGGGCCAGTCCGCGGCCGTACACGCCGGCCGGGTGGAGATTCGACCGGTCGATGGCGACGGGTGTCCCCAACACCTCGGCGGCGTGTTCCAGTTGGGCCGAGTCCAGGACGGGCACCTGCTTCTTCCCGTCGTCGATCACGGTGGCCAGGGTCGTGGCGCCGTTGTGGGCCTGGTCGGCGGCGGTCTGCAGCGCCACGGATCCCTGCTGAAGGGCGGACAGTCCCGTGGACACGGTGGCCGTCCCGGCGGCGATGCTCCGGGCGCCGGAGTCGACCAGGGCCAGCGGGGTCTGCGCGTTCTGGGCCGACTGCTGGACGGCCGCGGCCGTCCTCCGGAGACCGACGGCCTGCTGGAGCGCCGCGTGGGCGTTGCCGGCGGCGGTGGCGGCGTGACCGTCGATCTGCCCGGCCGCGGCGTCGGCCGCCGTCACGTCCTGTCGGAGGCGCTGGAACAGGGGGTCGTCGCCCAGTTCCGGGTGCGCCGCGGGCAGCTGGTCCAGGTCGGTCACCGCCTTGGCGGTTCCCTGCTTCACCGTCGACGTCGCGGTGTGGACGGCGTCCACGCCCTGGGTGACGAGGGTGGCCGCGCTCACCACGGCGTCGGCGGCCGCGCCCAGCGGCGGCGCGGCCTCGCCGAGGGCGGTGGCCGCCGCGTGCACCTGGGTCGTGGCCTGGCTCAGCTTCTGGGCGCCGTCGGCGAGCTGGGTGGAGCCGAACCGCAGCGTGGCGCTCGCGCCCGCGGCGGCTGAACTCCCCTGCTGGGCCACGGTGGTGGCGTTCACCAGCCCCTGGGCCGCCTGCGCCGCCGTGTCCAGCTTCCCGCCGATGTCCGCGAGCCGACCGTAGACGCCGCGGACGTAGGCCTCGTGCGCGGCGGAGTTGACCTGCTCCTGCAGCTTCGCTTCGACGACCTCGGTCATGACGCCCGCGATGTAGTTGTTCGCGTCGTTGAGCAGGATGTGGATCCGGGCCTGTTCGGGCCGGGTGTCGGGGCCGGTGGCGAGGCCGGCGCTGAAGTCGGCGGGGATCCGGATCGTGAACGCGTAGCGCCCGCGCTCCAGGCCGTCGCGGGCCGCGGCCTCGTCGACGAACGCCCAGTCGAACTGCCGTGAGGCCTTGAGCTCCGTCACCACCTGGGCGCCCGCGTCCACCCGCTGTCCCTGCCGGGTCTCGGCCGGGTGGTCCTCGTTGACCACCGCCACCGGGATGTGCCCCGTCTTGCCGTAGGGGTCCCAGTTCGCCCACAGGTACATGGCGCCGTACAGCAGCGGGACCAGGCACAGCACGAGCGGGACGAAGCGCCTCAGTGGGCCCCGAAAGCCGCGCAGCTCCAACACGGCCAGCCTGATCGCGGTCATGCGTCCTCCTCGCCCCGGCGCGCGCCGGTGCGCCCGCCGTCCGGTTCCCGCCGCCCGAGCAACCGCCACGACCGACGCGCCGACGCGTCTGTCCCGTCTGGCTCGGCCGGCTCGCCTGCCCCGTCCTCCTCGGCGGCCGGCGCCGGCCGCTCGGGCAGGTGGCTGCGGCGGGGCAGGGCCACCAGCACCGGCGCCGGGTCGAGGCCGGCACCGGAGGCGGGAGGGTCGAGGGCGCCCGCCACGACCGTGCAGCCCACCCGGCAGACCCGCCCCACGAGCTGCCAGGCCCGGACGCGCTCGTCCGCCGGGCAGCCGCGGTCCACGTCGTCCGCGACGATCACGGCGGGGCGCGTGGCCAGAGCGAGCGCGAGGGCCACGCCCAGTGCCTCCACCGGCGGCAGGTCCCGGACCAGCGTCCGGTGGTCCACGTCGACGCCGAGGACCGAGAACGCCTCCCCGAGCTGTGCTCTGCTCAGCCGGCGGCTCAACCAGCGGCGCTCGTCCACCAGTTCCCGCACCCGCAGATCCGGGTCCAGGCCCAGGGCGGGCTCCGCACGGGCCACCGCCACCAGGTCCCTGACACGACGGCCGTCGCGGGGCAGGACGTGCCCGCCCACCCGAACCGCTCCGCCGTCCAGCCGCATCCGCCCCGCGAGCGCGAGCAACGCCGTCGTCCGGCCCGAGCCGCCCGGCCCGTGGAGCACCAGCAGCCCGCCGGGTTCCACGCCCAGGTCCAGATTCTCGAACACCGCTCCCCGGGGCCCTCGCACGCTCGCTCCGCGCGCGACCACGTCCATGCCGGCAATCTCCACTCCCAGTGGGTAACCCGTCCGTGCCGCGCCATGTCTGTCAGACCGGTCACACTCCCGCGCCCGCGGACCGCGGGTCACCCCTCCCGGCCGGGCGGCGGGAGGGCGGACTGCCGGGCCGTGCACAAGCTGCCGACGGCACGGCGGAGTTGGGCGACCTCGCGGTCGGAGCACATCGGCCTCCCCGTAGCGCCATGGGCGGCGCGGCGAGCGCGAGGCTGTCGGCCGGCGGTCAGCCGTGCCCGTCGGCGCGGCCGAGGGGGTCGGGAGGGGGTCGGGTCACGGTCACCGCCCTGCCGCACGCGGACGCCCCGTTCGCGTACGCGAAGCTGCTCGGCGCCCGGGGGCCGCCGGACCACCACCCAGCGGCCCACGGGCCCGCGCGGTGCGGTACCTCCGCCCAGGCGTCACTCCGGCTCAGCAGGACCGCACCGGCTCAGGCCCCGCACGCCACGGCGCCTCGCCCTCCGGGCGACGGTCGGCCCGGCGGAAGTCCCCGGCCACCCGCCCGCGGCGCGGGCACTCCCCCGAATGGCAGGCCGGCACGGCCCGCCGCCCGGGTCGGCGGGCCGTGCCGGTCGGCAGCGGGGTGCGGCAGCGGCGCTCCGGGGGCGGTGTCCTCGTCCACGTGCGCGCGCAGGTACGCCTCGCGCAGCCCGGCGCGGGCACGGGCGGCGAGGGAGCGGACGCCGCTCGGGGTCATGCCCATCCGCTGGGCGACGGTGGCGGCCGGCTCGCCCTCCACCACGAAGCACCAGAGCAGCACCTGCCAGCGCTCGGGGAGGGACCCGTAGGCCCTGGCGACCAGCGCCGTCTCCTCGGCCGCGAGCAGCGCGCCGTCGGTCTCCACCTCGTCCGCCAGGCGCTCGGCCCATTCGGTGAAGTCCTCGGGCAGCACGACGCGGCCCCTGGTCCGCGCGCTCCACTCCATCGCGGTCCGGCGGACGACCGCCATCAGGTAGGGGCGCCAGGCGTGCCGGGGGCCGCGGCCGCGGGCGACGGAGGAGTAGGTGCTGGCGTAGGCCTCGGCGGCGAGGTCCTGGGCGGTCTGCGGGTCACGGCAGTAGCCGCGGGCGTAGGCGAGGACGGCGCCGTGGTGGCGGGTGAACACCTCGGCCATCACCTCCCGGACGCGGGATCCCCCGGTCCCGGTGGAGTCGGTGAGTACCGCCGAGAGTTCGGCGTCGCTCAGTGCGCTCAAACCCGTTTCACAAGCGCTGGCAGGAAGGGTCAACGTGTTCCTCCTCGGCTCTGTCCTTCTCACGGCGGGGAGTTCGCGGGCCTGGCCGACGGGACGGCCGGACGGGCCGGGAACGGGAAGTGGTGGCCGGATGAAGGGCATCGACGGCGGTCTGCTGCTGCGGCAGTCGGGACGGTGTGGCGGGAAGAGCCACAGCACACCAGTGCTACGGGTTTCAGGGCAACAGTTCCGGACACCGCCGGCCGCCCGGCGATTCCGGATCAGAATGTGTGGGATCTGTGTGTCGGGCGGCCCGGCGGTGCGCCGGTCCCCGCACGGGCCCCGCCGGTGGGTCCGCGGCCGCGCACCGGCATCCTGGCGAGGCTCCGTCGCGTGCGGCGTCCGGTGGATAACAGAAAAGTGCATAGGGCATTCGCATGGTGGAAAGCGCCGGTGGTGGTGGTGGTTCATGATGATGTGACAGGTCGACCGGCGGGTCGCCGGCTCCGACGACCGTCGAGAACAGGGCGAGGACTCCCGCCGGCGCGTGCCGGGGGAACCCTCGCCCTGTTGTCGTCGGTCGTCCGGTCTGTGGCCACCCGTCAGGCGGGGTGAACCCGGTCGGGTCTGCTACCCCCTGTCGGGTGGGTCGGTGCTTGTCGGGTCCGTTCTCCCCGGTCGGGCCTGCCGGCGCCGGTCGGGTGGGTCACGCTCGTCGGGTCTCCGGTCGCCGCTCACCCCCCGCCCACGGATACGTGTGCACCGCCGTGTTCGGCGCCGCCCACCACCGTGCCGCCGAGCAGCCCGTGCAGGAGGTCCGCCGTGGTGTCGGAGAGGACGACCACCCAGCCGTCGCCCACCAGGTAGGACCCCCCGTAGTCCTTGGCCTCCGACGTCCAGGCGTCCTGGGCGCGGGCGGTCGGGAAGCTGGCGATCCAGATCTCCTCGCCGTCCGAGACGCACATGCCCTGCCGGAGGTCGGCCGCGTCGGTGGTGATCTCGGCCGTGCAGCCGATCCGGCGGGCGAGCTCCTCCACCGAGCCCGGGTCGGGGCGCCGCGCCGCCTGTGAGGTTCCGGTCAACCCACCGTGACCCCAGAAGAGTTCGATGATGCCGAGCAGGAGGAGCAGGATCAGCGCGGCCCACCGGACGGCGGTGCGGTCGATGCGGGGCGGTACGGGGCCGGCGCCCTGGGCCCTCACTTGCCGGCCGGCTTGCCCTGCGGGTTGATGGCCGACCACAAGCCGTCGATCCCGTTCCCGAGCGCGTCACCGTAGCCCTGGTCGCCCGCGTAGTAGTACGCGGGAGTGCAGTTGATGCTCAGCTGCCAGGTGCCGTCCGGTCGCTGGAGCTTCCCGATCAGCTTCGGGTCCACGCCCTTGACCTTGTCGGGACTCACCGGCGGGGCGGGCGGCCAGGTCTTGAGGCACTGTCCCTCGCAGTTGGAGCGCATCGGCCAGGCGGTGTCCTTCCCGAAGTGGTACAGGGTCCGGCCCTGGCCGTCCACCATGACCTGGCCGAGCTGGGGGTTGTCGACGACCGAGATCTGCACCTGCCCCTGGTCCGGCTGGGCCGGCTTCGGCATCATGGTGGCCACGGGCGCGGCCGTGGCGGTGGCCTGGCCCGTCGGCGCGGCGGACGCGGTGGCCTCGGCACCGGGGGCCTTGACCTTCGTCCCGTCGGGCGCCATGGCGAACCAGGTGCCGCCCACGCCCTGGCCCTTGGTGTCGCCGGGCACGGTGTCCTGGGCGTAGCGGTAGGCGGGCCAACCGCCCACCGTCAGCTGCTGCGTGCCGTCGGCGCGGGTGACCTGGCCGAGCTTGTCCTGGTCGATGCCGGCGCCCGGCGCGGTGGTGCTGTCGTTGACGACGGGCGGCCAGGTGGCGGCGCAGGCACCGGCGCAGTTGGACAACGGCGGCTTGGCGGTGTCCTTGTCGAAGCGGTACAGCGTGAAGCCCTGACGGTCCGTCAGGACCGGGCCGAGCTGGCCGTCCGCTCGGACGACCAGCGCCCCGGCGGGCCGGCCGACGGCCCCCGCCCCGGGCGAGGCGGAGGCGGAGGCGGAGGCGGAGCCGTTGGAGCCGTAGTCGCTGTACGCGCCGGCCGGCGAGGGCGTCGAGCCGACCAGCTGGGCGGAGTCGGAACCCCCGGCGGACGGGCCGGCGTTGCTGCTGACGCTCCCGGTGGCCGCCATGATCACGAGGCCGGCCAGCAGGAGGCAGAGCGCAACGAGTCCGTATCGTTTCGTTGTCAAGATCTTCCTTGCCTTTCCATCGGTGGAGCCTGGGCTTTCGGGAAATCGCGGGTCAGGTGGGGGGAAGGGTGCGGTCCGGGGTGACGCGGAAGGCGGGGTGCGCGGCCCGCGCGACGCCGGACGGCGCTCGCTACTGGATGCGCAGTGCCAGCGCGGGGCAGCGGTCGACCGCCCGGGCCGCCTGCTGGAGCAGCCGCGGCGGGACGGCCATGACGCCGGCGGCGGGGAAGCCGTCCGCGCCCAGGCCGATCACTTCGGGCAGGACGCTGGTGCAGAGGCCATGGGCCTCGCAGAGCGTCCAGTCCACGACGATGCTGCCGGCGCTCTCCATGACCGGCATCGGGAGGACGCCCTGCACGGAGCGGCCGCAGCCGTACTGGTAGGAGTGCAGGTGCAGGTCTTCGTCGAAGACCTGCAACGCCGAGGCCAGGAACCGGGCGGCGGCGTCCGGGTGGCTGCAGGCACCGCGTCCGGTGACCGCCTTCATCCGGGTCTCGACCACCTCCAGGGCGGCCCGGCCGCCGCCCCGCACCACCTCCTCCAGCGCTGTGACCAGGGCGGGCAGTCCGAGATAGCACGGGCCGCACTGGCCGGCCGTCTCGTCGGCCATCCAGCGGGCGACCCGGAGCGCTTCGCCGAGCGGGCAGGTGGTGTACGGCAGCGGCAGGATCGCGCCGGCTCCGAGCGCCCCGCCGAGGCTCTGGAAGGAGTCCCGGGACACCACCGCCGCGGCGGCCGCCGCGGGGGTCAGCCACTTGCCGTGGTAGCCGCCGACGAGGACGCCCTGTCCGATCTCCAGGCCGAACATCGCCAGCAGTTCGGCGAGCGGGACGCCGGTGGGCGTCTCCACCACCTGGGAGCCGGCCAGGGTGAGCAGGACCGTCCCGGGTTCCGACGGAAGGCCGACCTCGCGGTAGGGCAGCGCCCCCAGCCGGGCGGCGACGGCGAGTTGCGCGTACGTCTCGGCGTTGGACAGCAGGGTCGGCATTCCCCCGACCCCGCTGTCGCTGGTCCGTACACCGCCGCCGCGCGGGAGGGCGATCCCGCTGGTGATGCCGCGGGCCAGCGCGCTCCCCTCGCCGGAGACGAAGCGCTCGGGCAGCCGGGTGACGCTGACCGCCGGCCTGGTGAGCCTGCGTTCGGCCAGGGCCTGCCGCAGGGACTGCTCGACGTCGACCCGGGTGACCCCGAGCACCACCTGCTCCGCGTCCAGCGCGGCGGCCGCCAGCAGCGCACCGTCCAGCACCAGGTGCGGGGTGCGCAGCAGCAGCGCGGCGTCCTTCAGACAACTCGGCTCTCCTTCCGTACCGTTGACCACCACGACCGGGCGGCCCCTGCGCCGGGCGGCCGCTTTGACGACGGCCCGGATCTTCCTGGCGAACGGGAAGCCGGCCCCGCCCCGGCCGCGCAGGTTGACGTTCTCGGCCAGGTCGGCCAGTTCGTCCGCCGGCATCGTCGTCAGCCGGTCGTGCACCAGCAGGTGCGAGCGGTAGTCCAGCCGTTGGTCGTGCTCCAGGCCCGCGAACAGGACGGGCCGGCCGAGCCAGGCGATGGGTGCGCCGGTCATCCGTCCGACCACCGCCGAGCGGATCCGGTGCCGGCCGGCGGCCGTCCGTCCGTCTCGGGCCGGACCGGGACGGTGCTCCGGCGCGGCGAACCGCGGTCCTGGAAGGCCAGCCGCAGTCCGAGCGCGACGACCACGCCGGCCACCGCGGCGGTGTAGAGGACGGACACCCAGGGGGCGGGCAGCCGCCCGGCGTTGAGCCCGTGCACCAGCGCGGCGCCCCAGGCGGGGTAGGCGCAGATGTGCACGATCCGCCACCGGCTCGCCTCGCCGGTCCTGGCCAGCACCCCGCGGGCCGCCCCGCCGAGGGCCACGGCCAGCAGCAGGTAGCCGGCCAGGACACCGAGTCCGAGGATGACCGGCCGGTGCGGGTCGGCGAACGGCACGAAGGCCGAGAGCGCGCCGATCTGGTCCTGGATCAGGTTCATCCAGACGTGCAGGACGAGGAAGACCACACCCGCGACGCCCATCGTCCGGTGCACCGCCTGCGCGGCGAGCCGGTGCACCGGGTGCAGCAGCAGCCGGTCGGTCGCCGCGAGGCCCCACAGGACGGCCGCGGAGAAGGACACCAGGGCGAGGACCCCGGCGGCCACCCCGAGGAAGGCCCGCAGCGCGCCGTTGACGACCACGGCCGTCACGCCCAGCGCCACCGCCAGCAGCGGCAGGAACGACCACACCGTGTCCGCGGTCCGGCCGCCCGCCTCGGGCCGGTCCCCAGTGGCGCGGTCCGCCGCCTGGTCACCGCGGCGCCCCCGCGACGGCCCCTCGGCCGAACGCCGGGACCGGCGTCCTTGCCCTGTCGACATTCCTGTGTCCTCCTGCTTCGTGCGTACTGCGGTCCGGTGGGGTGTGCCGCCCGGGTCGGGCCGGCGCCGGGCGGGCCGCGCGGGGCGCCGGAGTCCGCCCCGGTGGCAACCCAGGTGGCGGCCCGTGCGGTCGTCAGCAGCGGCGTCCCTCGTTGACGCAGCTCGCCATCTGGTCGAGCAGGCTCTGGTCCATCACGTTGATGAAGTCCCCGTGGTCGGTGATCGCGTTGTGGAGCTGCTCGGGAAAGCTGTCGACGGCGATCCGGACCCCGGACGGCACCTCGTAGGTGACCCGCTCCACGAGTTGGGCGATCGTCCGGAAGTTCTTCGGGCAGCCGCCGCTCGCGTTCGAGAAGGCCGTGTGGGAGCGGTGGTTGGCGCTGTCGACGTTCCTGCCGTCCCAGCAGTCGGGGAACTTCAGGGTCCGCACCACCCGGCTGCCGCCGGGGCAGACCGGGTACTTGTCGACGAGCTGCCGGTCCTCGAACCCGGTGCAGCTCCACGAGGCGTGCGCGTTGACCGGTCCGTTGGTGAGGGCCTTGGCGTCGCCGGTGATGATCCGCAGGAAGCGCTTCATCGGCTGGACCCTGTTCCCGTTCGGGGAGCTGTAGGTGATCCCGACCTCGGCCGGCTGCAGGATGGTGCCGCGGTTGCGGTCCTTACCGCCGCCCGGCGCCTGGAAGTCGCTCTCCTGGGCGCCGTCGAGCAGCCGCAGCACCGGCCAGTAGTAGGTCGACTGGTCCCCGTTGGAACAGGTGGTGCCGGCGGCTGCGAGCCTGTCGTTGCTGGAGAACGCGCTGGTGGCGCGGTTTCCGACGTAGTCGTGCATGTGGTGGGCTCCGTTGCTCACGCCGGGGGCCACGATCACGTTGTCGGGGTTGAGGTGGCGGTTCCCGTTGCGCCCGCACTGCGAGGTGAGGGTACCGGTGGCAGGGCCGGTCCGGGTGGGCTTGACGACGTTCGGCGAGACGGACCTGATGTCCACGTAGCCGCGGCCGGGTGCGGGCTGCTTCACGTTCGGACCCTTCACCTCGGCCGTGCCGTTCTGGCCCGCCGGGGCGTAGTCACGGGTGGAGGCGTCGACCACCAGGTCGCGCCGGATCGAGCAGTTCGCCAGCCCGGTGAGGTCCGCGGGGAGCCCGGAGTCCGGCCCGGCCTTGGCCGACAGGTTCCGCAAGGTGGTCGAGCGCTTCTCGGCCAGCGCGCCCATCACCTTCTGCTCGCCGCCCCCGGAGCCGGGCTCGGCGAGGGTCTGGTAGGCGTCCGCCACCTGGACGTCGAGGTCGGCGAGGTCCCGGTCGACGTCCTCCTGGGCGTCCTCCGGCACCGCGGCCAGGGCCGCACCGACATCGCCGCAGGCGACCGTACCGACCTGGGCGGCGGCCGACTGCGACCGCGAGGGCCGCTGGCCGGCGAACGCCGCGGCGGCGAGCACGGACACGCCGCTCACGGCCAGCACCCCGGCCAGCAGCAGGGCCAGTGCCCTCCGCCGTGACCTGCCACGTTTGTGGACCTTCATCATCGCACCCTCGAAACGGGATCGGGCCTGTCGGACAGGCCGTGGACGGTCTCTTCTGCTGCAGGTGTCTAACGCTGGGTTCCGGCGGGCGCCGGGACCGGCGCCGAGGCCGGCGAGGACGTGGCGGCCGGCGGACCGGTGAGGTCGCCGAACTTCACCAGCCGGGTGTCCTCCAGGACCGTCATGTGGTCCAGCACCGTGGAGTTGGCCATGGTCGCCAGGTCACGCACGGTGGAGTTCTGGGTACTGGCGCGTACCTGGGCGACGACGGCGAAGACCTGGCCGTGGGCGCCGCGCAGGATGTTCGCGAACTGCCGGTCGAAATCGGCGCCCTGAGCGTCGTTCAGTTGTTTGAGCCAGGCCTGCTGCTGGGCGGAGGGCTGGTCGGGCACCTCCAGGCCCAGGGTCCGGGCGGTGTCCAGGGTGGCCCGGTCGAGTTCCGTGTGGCCGTCGACCAGGTGCTGGCCGGCGGTCCTGACCTCGGTGCTGCCGCCCTTGGCGAGGGCCATCCGGCCGGCCGGGATCTCCCACAGCCCAGCCAGTCTGACCCGTTTGACGAAGTCCCGGTCGAGTGGTGTCAACGGCCCGGTCGGGGTCTGCAGCGTCCCCGGCACCTCGTCCGCGCGGGGACTGCGGTACGAGCCCGCCGATCGCACCATGGGGACCACCAGGGCGGCCGCCGTGGAAATCATGGCCACGATCACGAGAAGAGTGGCGAACGAGCGTGGAAGCCGGCTCACCTTGGGAATACCCAGGGGAGCCTTTCCGGGTCCGCGCTTCTTCCTCGAAGATGACATCGGGTTTCCTCATCATGCCGGACTGGGCGAGCACGCCGGCCCGCCACCGGAATCGGTTGAGGACGGCCGGTGGCCGCGGTGAACACTCGACGAAACGCGGGTCCGTCGGTGGGAGAATTCATCGACGGCGGACGGAGTTCCGCGGTCGCAGGTCCCGGTCGAACGTCACGGAATCTGGAAGGAGAGCGGGGAGGGGGTCAGGCGCGGCCAGGGCCCGCCGACCGCCGGGCACGGTCGGCGGGCTCGGGCGGCCGGCGTGGGACCGGCTCCCCGGGATCGTCACCGGGCAGGGTCGGAGCGTGCACGGCGACTCCTTCCGTGTGGTGCCTCGACGGCGCCGCCTGCGACGGGCACCGGGCCGCGCGGCGTCGGCGGCCGGGTGGCGCGAGTGGGGCGAGTGGGGCGGGTATCCGCCGCGTGGGAGCGTCGGACGGGGAATGCGTGGCCGGTCGACCACCAAGGCTCGGGCGCACCGGATCTCCTCCCGGGAACTGCCGGCCTACGGTCAGGCCGGTCGTGAGGAAGAGAGGCGCGAAACGAGGTTTCGTCCCGCTCCTTTTCCCATTCTTTACCCTCCGGAAGAGGTCGCCCGCGTTCCCGCGAAGGCTGCCGCAACCCGTCCGACCGGACGCCGGGGCAGCTCAGAAGGCCCAGAACGGGTGCGCCGCCAACCCGATCCGGCCGCACGAAAAAGACGTCTCCGCCGTGACGCGGCCCGTCGCACGGTACATTGCCCTACCGGCCAGGCCCGCGAGGCGCCGCGCCGCCCCTGTGTCCCTTACCTCCGGACGCGAGCGAGGCCACGATGCGACTCAACCTCAACCAACTGGCGATCTTCGTTCAGGTCATCGAATGCGAGGGGTTCTCGGCTGCGAGCCAGGTCCTGTTCCTGAGTCAGTCGTCCGTCTCGAAACAGGTGCAGAACCTGGAGATCGCCCTGCGGACCCAGCTGGTCGACCGCTCCGGCCCGAGGATCCGCCCCACCCTGGCGGGCACGGTCCTGCTGGCGCAGGCCAAGGAGGTGCTGACGCTGGCGGACCAGGCCGTCCATGCCGTCCAGGCGGCCGCGCTCCTGGGCGGGGAGCCGCTGACGATCGGCAGCACCAGCACCATCGGCGGGCACTTCCTGCCGTCGGTCCTGCTGGAACTGCGGCACCGGGAGCCGGCCTTGCAGCTCAGCGTCGCGGTCGGCACCGGCGGGCAACTCGCCGAGGCCCTGGAGGAGGGCCGGACCGGCATCGCGCTGACCGGCGTCCCGCTGCCACCCGGCGGCCGGTACCGCTCGGAACCGCTCCTCGGCGAGGAGATGACGCTGATCTGCCCGGCCGACCATCCGCTGGCGGGCCAGGAGCTCACCCCCGCCGACCTGGCGGACGAGACCTTCCTGCTGCGGGAGTGCGGGTCGCAGACGCGCCGCCAGCTCACCGACCTCCTGCAGAGCTGGGAGCTGGCCGGCGCACCGACCCTCGACCTGTGGGGCACCGAGGGCATCAAGGAGGGGGTGCGGATCGGCCTCGGGGTGGGACTGGTGCCGCGCCGGTCGGTCCGGCTCGAACTCCGGCACGGGGTACTGGCCGAACTGGCCGTCAGCCCGGCGCCCGAGGCCCGCACGGTGACGGTCAACTGGACCCTGGCCCGGCCGCTGACGGCGTACGAGCAGATGCTGCTGCCGCTCCTGCGGGAGGTGACCCGGGCCCCGGACCACGACCGGTCGACGCCCCGGGGACGCGGCGGCGGAGGTGCCGTCAAGCGCCGATCGCCCCCTCAGAGCCGCCGGTCGGAGCAGCACGAAGTGATCGGCCGGCCGTGCCATGACGCCCTCCCCGCCGTGGCGTCCGGGGCCGTCCCACCCCGGGAAGGGCACCCACCAGCCACGGACGGCCCCGCCGAACAGCCGCCCGCCGCGGCCCCCGGCATCGAGCGCCGGCTCGAACGGGCCCTTCAGTACGGCAGGGGGCCGCGCCCGGCGCGCACCTGACCCGGGGGGAGGACCCGGGGGCTCCGCGTGCCGAGGGCGGATCCTCCGGGCGGTGGTCAGTGCGCCTTTCGGTGGGTCCGGCGGGTGGCGCTCCTCATCCGGAGCCGGTAGGCGAGGAGGAGTCCGGCGATGAGCAGGGTGCTGCCGGCGGCCACGACCAGCGGGGTGCGGCTGGAGGAGGCGGTGTGCGCCAGGACGTCGTCGTGGTTGTCCCGGTCCGTGTCCGTGTCCGCCTGGGCGGAAGCGTCGGCCACGGTCGGGGACGGGGTGGGGGACGCCGTCCCGGGTACTGCCGCTCCGGTCGTGGCGGCCGGGGTCCGGACCGACGGCGGGGTCGTGCCCTCCCCCCCGTGCCACTGGGACACGGCGGTCTGGGCGTCGAAGGACGTCCAGTCCTGCGGCATGCGGTGCGGGGACCCACGCCGGGGAGGGTGACGCGGACCCCCGCACCCGGCTCTCTCCGGACGCGCCTTCAGGCGCTGCGCGCCGGCGGCCCCTCGGTTACCTCGAACACCTGGTCCGTGCCGGTGACGTCGAGCAGCCGGACCACCTGGTGCGAGGGGCGGGCGAGAGCCAGGAGAGTCCCGCGCTGCTCGGCCTGCAGGCGGGCCCGGAGCAGCTCGTTGAGGCCGCTGGAATCGCAGAACGGGACCGCCGACAGGTCGACGAGCACCACGGACGGGGTCGGGGTGCGTAGCAGGACCCGGTTGAACACGGCATGCAGGACGTCGACTTGGTCGATGTCCAGGTCCCCCGAGACCTCGATCACAGGCCCGGTACCGGTCTCCCGGACGACGGCCGCGATCTCACGCCCTGGGGTATCGCTCACGGGGGCCCCTCTTTCCGCTGTCTCGCATCGCATGGACACGACGATCCTAGAGGGGGTCCGGCCGCTGGTGATCCGGCGAAGCCTCTGCCCACCGCCCCGTCTCGTCAGTGATCGAGGGCGGGGTGGGCGATCCCCGCCGGGGCCGGCGGCGGTGGCGGCGGGCCTGCCGTCTACCCGCGGGCACGCTGCCACACACCCGTCCGACTCGACCGGATGCGGCCGTCCGCCGTCCGGACCTCCGCGAGCCCGGGCGTCCGGAGGCCGGCGCCCCGCTGGTCAGGGCAGAGGCGTGCCGCCGGTGGCGTTGACGATCTCGGCGGTGATGTACGAGGACTCCTGGGAGGCGAGGAAGACGTAGGCGGGGGCCATCTCGGCGGGCTGGGCGGCGCGGCCGAGCGGGGACTGCTCGCCGAAGTGCGCCACCTTCTCCTCGTCCATCGTCGCCGGGATCAGCGGCGTCCACACCGGGCCGGGCGCGACGGCGTTCACCCGGATGCCGGCGGGCGCGAGTTGCCCGGCCAGGCCCTGGGTGAACGCGACGATCGCGGCCTTGGTCATGGCGTAGTCCAGGAGGTGGGGGCTGGGCTTGTACGCCTGGACGGAGGCGGTGTTGATGATCGAGGCGCCTTCGCGCAGGTGGGGCAGGGCAGCCCGGGTAGTCCAGAACATCCCGTACAGGTTGGTCCTCATCACCCGGTCGAACTGGTCGGTGGTGATCGCGGCGAGGCCGTCGGGCTGGGACATCTGGTAGGCGGCGTTGTTGACCAGGATGTCGAGGCGGCCGAACACGTCGACGCAGCGGGCCACCAGCTCGGCGCAGAAGTCCTCGTCGCGCAGGTCGCCCGCGACGGCGAGGGCGCGCCGCCCGGCGTCCTCGACCAGCCGGGTGGTCTCCGCCGCGTCGGCCTCCTCCTCGGGGAGGTGGCAGAAGGCGACGTCGGCGCCCTCGCGGGCGAAGGCGAGGGCGACGGCGCGGCCGATGCCGGAGTCGCCGCCGGTGATCAGCGCGACGCGGCCGGCCAGCCGGCCGGCGCCGCGGTAGCTGTCCTCCCCGTGGTCGGGGCTGGGGCGCATGGTCTCACCGCTGCCCGGGTGGGGCTGGGACTGCTCGGGGAACGGCGGCTGCGGCTGCTGGGAGGTGGGGTCCTGAGGGGTGTGCTGGTCGCTCATCACGGCGGATCCGGTGCTCCTTCGGAGTGGGTGCGTCGGGTTCGGGGCGAGTCTGGCCCCCTGCGGGGCCGATCGCGCGGTGGGACGGGCCGTGCGGGTGGTCCGCGTGCGCCGCCCGGGTGTCCGCGGCGGCGCACGGGGTACACGTGCGCCCGACCACGGGCCGACTACCCCGGAAAGGAACGCGCATGGACGCGATCGTGCTGCTGAAGGAAGACCACAAGACCGTCGAGAGCCTGTTCAAGGCCTTCGAGAAGGCCGGCGACCGGGCCTTCGCCGAGAAGCGCCGGATCGCCGACCAGGTGATCGAGGAGCTGACGGTCCACGCCGTCGTCGAGGAGGAGGTCTTCTACCCGGCCGCCCGCGAGGCCGCGCCCGACACCAAGGACCACGTGCTGGAGAGCGTCGAGGAGCACCACGTCGTCGTGTGGATGCTCTCCGAGCTGGCCGGCATGGACCCGGAGGACGAGCGGTTCGACGCGAAGATGACGGTGCTGATGGAGAACGTCCGCCACCATGTCGAGGAGGAGGAGAAGGAGTGGTTCCCCGAGGTCCGCAAGGCGATGGGCCGCAACCGCCTGGTCGAACTCGGCGAACAGCTGGAGGAGGCGAAGAAGTCCGCCACCCGCGACCCCCTCAAGGTGCCCAGCGCCACCGCGTGACGGGCGCGCGAGGGGTACGGGAGCGTGTCGTCGCCGTCGACGGTGAGAGGTTCCGCTGCTTCTGCTGCCAGGGCGTCCCCCACTGGAGCCGTCCGCCTGGAAGCAGGACGTCACCGTCTGCACCGACCGCGTCAAAGCGGCCAAGGAGGCCTTCGCCGCCGGCGCCAGCGCCGGTGTCCCGAACATCGACGTCGCCCCGTCGCTCCCCCACCGGGTGCCCCCGGGCCGCGAAGCAGGCTGTGGCCGCCGGGAGATCCGGCGACCACAGCTGGTGAAGCGTTGCCTCGACCCTCCCCTACTTCAGGTAGGGACCGTCGGTGCCGATCTTGCCCGGGGCGGCGTTCTTGCCGCCCCGGTCGAGGACGTAGACCCGCAGGTTGCCCTTCCCGGGGGCGGCGATCGCCAGGGTGCCGTCGGCGACGACCTTGACATCGCCGGAGACGGCGTCCTGGTAGGTGCCGTTGGGGATGCCGGTGAAGGTGGCGCCGTCGGTGACGGAGACCAGGGCGAAGGAGTCGACCCCGCTGGTGGCGTCGCTGTAGCGGCGCTTGAAGGACATGCCGCCGCCGTTGACACCCTCGGTGGAGTACTGGCCCATCTGCAGGGCGGGGACCGCCCGGCGGATCTGGTTGAGCCGCTGAACCTGCTTGACCAGCGGCTGCTGCAGCGTGGTGGCCACCGCCCCGCTCGCACTCGACACCACCGAGAAGTCGGAGGCGGTGACGCTGCCCTCGACGTGGTCGCCGTAGTAGGCCCGGCCGGTGGTGGCCAGCGGGCAGGACGGGCCGCAGTCGATCTGCTTGCCGGCCTGGAACTCGATCTCGGAGCCGTAGTACAGGGTCGGGATGCCGCGGAAGGTCCACATCAGGGCCATGTCCTCGGCCCAGGCGTCGGTGCCGCCGGTGTACCGGACGCTGGACTTGTTGGGTCCGTAGTCGTGGCTGTCGACGTACACCACGTTGTAGGTCGCGTCGTTGGTGGAGTCGTCGGAGTCCTTGCCGTTGTTGAAGGCGTTGTGCGCGTCACCGAAGTTCATGTGCATCCGCATGTCGATGATGTTCATGCCGGAGAACTTCGAGTGGTCGGGCGCGTGGTAGGTGTTGCCGTCCAGGAAGGCGTTGGTGGACGTCGGCTGGTTGCCGGTGCCGAGCTGCTCCTCGTAGGTGTACTGGTCGAGGGCGGCCTGCACGTCGTTGCTGGTGTAGTCCGTGCGCTCCTTCCAGGTGTAGAACTGCGCGGAGTGGTTGACCGAGCCGCGGTTCCACTTGTCGTTGACGAACGCGGCGACCTCGCCGAAGACGAAGAAGTTCTGCGCCTTGGCCGGCCCCCAGTCCTGCGTGACGCGCTGCTGGATGGCCGGCAGGAAGCGCCGGTTCCAGGTGACCCGCGGGACGTGCACGGCGGTGTCGACGCGGAAGCCGTCGACACCCATGTCGATGTACTTGTTGTACGCGCCGATCAGGTAGTTCTGGACCTCGGCGTTCTCGGTGTTGAAGTCCGCGAGGTCGTCCGCCAGCCAGCAGGAGCGCGAGTCCTCGCCCTCCCAGTTGCCGATCCAGCACTGGTGGTAGTACTTGGACGGGAACATGCCCGAAGTGGGGTTCGGCCACTGGCAGTTGTAGATGGTGTAGCCCTCGGGGCTCTTGTACTGCGTCGGGGTGCCCCAGCCGACGCAGGTCTGGCCGGCGGGCTGGGTGGAGGACCAGAGGTCGCCGTTGTAGTACGACTTGCCGGTCTTCGGGTCGATGGTCAGGCCGTCGTACTCGAAGCCGGCTTCCTTATCGTCGTAGTACCAGGACCACTGGGAGTCCCGGACGCCGTAGACGGTCGGGACGAACAGGCCCTTGGCGCCCCAGCGGGAGCTGTGGTTGTAGACCACGTCCTGGTAGATCTTGACGCCCTTGGCGTGGGCGGCGTTGATCAGGTCCTGGTAGGACGCCCCGGCGGACTCCAGGCGCGGGTCGACCTTGTAGAAGTCGTAGCCGTGGTAGCCGTGGTAGTCGTAGTCGGAGCGGTTCAGCACGACCGGGGTGATCCAGATCGCGGAGAAGCCGAGGCCCTTGATGTAGTCGAGCTTCTGGACGAGGCCCTTGAAGTCGCCGCGGAACATCGGGTCGTTGTTCGCCGCGTTGCCGGAGGCGACGTTCTGGCTGCCGCCCCGGTCGTTGGACGTGTCGCCGTCGTAGAACCGGGCGGTCAGCACGAAGTAGATCGGGTCCTTGCGCGGGTCGGTCCCGATCATCTCGCCGGCCTTGGCGGGCGGCGGGGCGTCACCGGTGGTGGCGACCGCGGCGGCCGAGGCCGCCGAGACGTTCCCGGCGGCGTCCAGGGCCTTCACCGTGTAGGTGTAGACGGTGCGCGGCTCCAGGCCGGTGTCGGAGTAGACCGTCGAGCCGGCATTGATCACCGAGGTGCCCTTGGTGCCGCCGGTGCGGGTCATCTGGTAGCCCGTCACCCGGGTGTCGTCGGTGGACGGCTCCCAGGTCAGCACGATGGACGTGTCGGTGGCGGAGGCGTTCACCGAGCCCGGCACGCTCGGCGCGGTGGTGTCCGGCTTGACGCCCGCGCACGGGTCGGCGGTGTTCGCCGTGACCGTGCTGTTCTGCACGGTGCTGATGCCCGCCGGGACGACGTAGTTGTTGCCGTTGTTGTTGTCCCAGGCGCCGGCACCGTTGTTGAAGGTGGCCGCCAGTCCGTTCGCGGTGCCCAGGGCGACGGTCTTCTTCACCCAGTCCGTACAGGCCGCCTCCATCGCGACGCCCGGCACGGTGGTCCAGGTGCCGCCGTTGGGGGCGTAATGCAGGTCGTAGGCCGACCAGTTGCGCGACTTGGTGTAGTAGTAGACCGTCGTGCTCGCGCCCGCCGGGGACTGGCTCGGGGCCGGGCCGGGCGAGGCGCTGCCGCCTCCGTTGTCGGCGCCGCACGGGTCGCTGTGGGCGATCACGCCGTCCTTGACCACCACCGTGCCGGTGCCCAGGGCGTAGTTCTTGCCGCCGTTGCTGTCCCAGGTGCCGGCGCCGTTGTTGAACGTCGCCTGCAGGCCGCTGGCGCTGCCCAGGTCGACGGTCTTCTTCACCCAGTCGGTGCAGGCCGCCTGCATGGCGGTGCCCGGCGTGGCGGTCCAACTACCACCGTCCGGAGCCCAATGGAGGTTGTACGTCGACCAGTTGTGGGTCTTGGTGTAGTAGAAGACGGTGGCGGTGTTGCTGCCGGTGGCCGTACTGGCCGTCGTCGCCGCGGTCGCGGCCGTGTCGAGTGGAGCAGAGGACAGCAGACCGGCGGTCAGGGCCGCCGCCGCTGTCAGGACGGCGACTGTGGAGCGCCGCCGGTGCCGTGCTCGTCCGGTCAAGGGAGAGTCCCTCGGTCATGGCCGCAGGCGGTGGGGGCTGCCTTGCGGCAGGGGGTGGGTGGGGCCACTTGCGCAAGAACCTGCAAGAGCTTCCAGGAGGTTACTGACGCATGACCGGGCTGTAAAGGCTTCCCGGCCGCCTGTGAACACCGGCATAGCGTCACAAATCCTCCGTTCCGCGGCCGGATCTTTCGCGCCCGACGCCGGCCCGAGCCCGGGGAGCCGTTCGGGGCGCCGCACGCGGGGTGGCGCGGGGCCCGAGCCCCGGGGGTTCGTTCCGCCCGCGCGGTGTCAGGGCCGCGCGGGACCGGACCGGCGCCGGATCAGGGCAGCGGGGCGCCGCGGGCGGCGATCCACAGCTCGTACCACTCCTCGTGGCTGAGCTCCGGCTCGCGCAGCACGGCGTCGCGGCAGGCCGCGATGCGGTCGGGGCGGGCGGTGCCGATGACCGGCGCGATGCCGGCCGGGTGGCGCTGGAGCCACCACAGCACGATCGTCTCCGGCGTCGTCCCCCTGCGCTCGGCGAGCCTGCCGACGAGTTCACCGGCCGGCGTCGGCTCGCTGCCGGTGAAGCGGCCCCTGGCCAGGGCGCCCCAGGCCTGGAGCCGGATCCCGTGGGCGGAGCAGTACTCGACCGTCCCGTGCGGGAAGCCGTTCGAGGCGGCGGCGGAGGTGTTGACCAGGACGCCGGCCTCGACCCAGTCCCGGCGGTCCAGGCTCATCTCCAGCTGGTTGACGACCAGGGGCACGTCGAGCACCGACTGGAGCCGGGCGATCTGCGCGGCGCTCATGTTGGACACGCCGAACCGCCGTACCAGGCCCTGCCGGTGGAGCGAGCCGAGGGCTTCGGCGATCTCCTCCGGGCCGGCCAGCGGGTCGGGCCGGTGCAGCAGCAGCACGTCGAGGCTGTCGGTGCGCAGCCGGGTCAGGCTCTCCTCCACCCGTCGGAGGATGCTCGGCCCCCGCAGGTCGTAGTGGCCCGGCCGCCCGCCTTCGGGGAGCCTGATGCCGCACTTGGTCTGCAGGGTGATGCGCTGCCGCAGGCCGGGGGTGCGGGCGAGCACCTCGCCGAAGACCGCCTCGGACTTGCCGTACCGGTAGATGTCGGCGTGGTCGAAGGCGGTGATCCCGGCGTCCAGCGCGGCCCCGACCGCCGCCTCGGCGTGGTCGATGTCCGTCGCCGTGTACGGGCTGTCGTCCCAGCTGCCGCCGAGGCCCATGCACCCGTACAGGACGCGGTCGGCGGTGGCCCCGGTCATGCCGCTCCCCCGATCAGGTCCGCCAGCATCTCCGCGACGGCGAGCACCGGAAGCTGGGTGTTCGCCGCCGGGACGGTCGGCAGGACGGAGGCGTCGACGATTCGCAGGTTCGCCACGCCGCGCACCCGGGCCTCGCCGTCGACCACCGCCAGGGGGTCGTCCGGCGCTCCCATGGCGCAGGTGCCGACGGGGTGCCAGTAGGTGCCGAGCCGGCCGCGCAGGTCCTGGTCGGACAGGTCCCGGGCGGGGTGGCCCCGGACCGGACCGGCCAGTGGCTTCAGGGCCGCCGTCGCGGCCATCCGCTCGACGATCTCCAGGCCCGAGCGCAGGACGGCGAGGTCGCGGCCGCCTTCGTCGGTGAGGAAGCCGGGGTCGATCTCGGGGGCCGCGGCGGGGTCGGCGGACGCCAGCCGCACGGTGCCGCGCGAGGCCGGTTTCATGACGAAGGCGGAGATGCCCGCCTCGTACCGGCCCGGCGGGAGCTTGCCGAACAGCGGCGGGCCGGCGACGGGAAGGATGTGGAGGTCCCAGGAGTCGTCCGGGCAGAGTTCGCCGGCCGCCCGGACCAGCATCCGGCTGACGTACAGGTCGCCGTCGGCCTCCTTCGCGGCGAGCGCCGCGTTCAGCTCGTCGGTCGGGGCCAGCGGCACGAAGACGCCGGGCTGGTCGGTGAGGTTCGATCCGACCCCGGGGAGGTCGATCTCGGGGCGGATGCCGACCGTCCGCAGGTGGTCCGCCGGGCCGACCCCGCTGCGCATCAGCACGGCGGGCGAGCCGAAGGTGCCGCAGGCCAGCAGGTAGGCGTCGGCGACGAGGGTCTCGTGCCGGCCGCCGATGTCGACGCGGACGCCGCGGACCCGGCCTGCGCCGATGTCCAGCCGGTCCACCGCGGCTCCGGAGAGGACGGTCAGGTTGGGCCTCGCGCGTGCCGCGTCCAGGTAGGCGAAGGCGGCGTTGTGGCGCACTCCGTCGAGGGCGTTGAGCAGGGGCGTGCCGTAGCCGGGCCCGCCCGGGGTGCCCATGTCCACCTCCCGGAAGCCGAGTTCCGCGGCCGCCGCCAGGGCGGCGCGGCTCCACGGCGAGAACTCGCGCTCCGGTACCCGGCGCAGGCCCATCCGTTCGACCGCCGCGAGGCGGTACGGCTCCAGCGCCGCGGCCGTCCAGCGCGGACCGCCGGTCCGGGCCCACTCGGCGTGGTCGGCCTCGGATCCCCAGGTGTTCCAACAGCCGTTGATGCAGGAGGAGCCGCCGAGGACGCGGGCGCGGATGCGGTGCGCCGGGGCGTGCCGCTCCCACACCTCCTCGCGCGGCAGGGCGCGGGCGTTCAGCACCTTCGCCGGCCAGTCCTGCCGGTCGGGGCCGAAGTCGGGACCGGCCTCGACCAGGCAGACGGTGCGGTCCGGGTCCTCGCTCAGACGGGCCGCCAGCACGCAGCCGGCCAGTCCCCCGCCGAGGACGATCACGTCGTAGCCGGCCGGTGTGCCGGTCACGCGCCCGCTCCCGCTGCCGCGGCGTCGAGTTCGGCGAGGCGGGCGAGGAGTGCGTCCCGGCCGATGGAGTCGGTGCCGGTCGCCGGCACGGTGCAGGCGTAGGCGCCGGCGATCGCGCCGTACCGGGCGCAGCGCGCCGCCGGCTCACCGGACAGCCAGCCGAGCAGGAAGCCCGACGCGAAGGCGTCGCCCGCGCCGTTGGAGTCGATCACCGGTGCGGGCGGGGTGGCGACCGGCACGTGGGTGATCTCCCCGTCGGCGAGCAGGTACGCGCCCTCGGCGCCGGCGGTGGCGACGACCACCCGGGCCCGGCCGCGTTCGGCGATCTGCCGCATGGTCCGCTCGGGGTCCGCCAGGGCGGTGGTGGACACGAACACGACGTCGGCCTCGTGGGCGAACGGCTCGTGGTAGGGGTTGGTGCCGTCCCAGTTGTGCAGGTCGGTGGAGACGGTCAGGCCGGCCTCGCGCAGCAGCGGCAGGGCGAAGGCGCAGGGATAGGTGATCGAGACATGCGCGTGGCGGCTCACCGCGGCCAGCGCCCGGACGGTCTCCTCGGGCAGCCGGTCCGCCTCGTGCGAGCGGCTGTCGTCGTAGAGCGACAGGCGCCGCCCGTCGGGGCCGACCAGGTTGACGGCGCGCTTGGTGCCGCCCGGCAGCGGGACCTCGGTGAGCGGGATCCCCCGGTCGCGGTGCAGGGCCCGGATCAGGTCGCCCGCGTGGTCGGCGCCGATCATGTCGAGGTGGTGGGTGCGCAGGCCCAGCGCGCTCAGGCCGAGGGCGACGAAGTCGCCGGTCTGGCCTGCCCGCATCTCGATCCTGGGCACCATGTAGCTGTCGGCGAACGGGAGCGGCAGCTCGGGCACGTACACGATCGTGTCGACACCGGCGCCTCCCAGGACGAGGACGTCTGTCTCGGTGCTCATTGAGATTCCTCTCGGACGTAGGGTCCGGGTGGCGGTGGCCGTGGGCCCCGACCCGGTGGTGGGCCGCTCCCCCGACGGGCGGGTCGGCGGGGCGGTGCGGCGGACGGGCAGGGTCCCGCGGACGGCTCCGGCGTGAGCCGTCACCCGGTCGAACGCGGGGCCGCCCGGGACGTCACGGGGCGGCCGGCAGGTCCCGGTAGACCTCGGCGACGGCGCGGGGGCCCGGCAGGGCGGCCAGCTCCTCCAGGGTGAGCGGCCGGCCGGCCGGATCGGCCACGGGCAGCCGCCAGTTGGGGTACTCGTCGACCGTGCCGGGCAGGTTCTGCGGGCGGCGGTCCCCCACCGTGTCGGGCAGCCAGACGCCCAGCAGCTTCGCTGGGGTGAGCGCGAGGAACCGGTGCAGGCCGAGCACCTCCCGGCTCGGCACCTCCCGGCTCGGCACCTCCGAGCCCGGCACCTCCCGGCCCGGCACCTCCCCGGTCGGCGGGCCGGGTTCGCCGGGTGCGCCGAGTGCGCCGGCCCGCTCCGCCTCGGCGAGCCAGCCGGCGCTCTCGGCCGCCGCCGCGGCCGCGGCCTGCTCCACCGGTTCGGCGAGCAGGCCGAGCTTCTCGTGCAGGCCGACGTGGTCACCGTCCAGCCAGGCGGCGGTGCTGGGCAGGTCGTGGGTGGTGAGGGTGGCCAGGCAGCCGTCGCGCCACTCCTCGGGCGGGAGCGGACCGGAGCGCTGTTCCGAGCCCCCGAGGTACTCGAAGCGCAGCACGGACGTACCGAGGATCCCCCGGTCCGTCAGCTCCTCGCGGACTCCCCGCTCGACGGTGCCCAGGTCCTCGCCGATCACCATGCTGCCGGCCCGGTGCGCCTCCAGGGCGAGTACACCCAGCATCGCCTCGTGGTCGTACCGGACGTAGGCGCCCTCGGCGGCCCGCGCCCCGGCGGGTACCCACCAGAGCCGGAACAGCCCCATGATGTGGTCCAGCCGCAGTGCGCCGGAGCGGTGCAGCGTGCCGCGCAGCACCTCGGCGAACGGCGCGTACCCGGCCTCGGCGAGCGTGTCGGGCCGCCAGGGCGGCAGGCCCCAGTCCTGGCCGTGCGGGTTGAAGTCGTCGGCCGGGCAGCCGACCGTCATGCCCTCGGCGAGGTAGCGCCGCAGGCTCCAGGCGTCCGCGCCCTCGGGATCGACGCCGACCGCCAGGTCGTGCATGAGCCCGATGGCCATGCCCGCCGCGGTCGCGGCCCGCTGCGCCTCGCCGAGCTGTTCGTCGACCAGCCAGGCGACCCGGCGGTGGAACTCGATCCGGCCGGCCAGCTCGCGCCGGGCGGCGGCGACGTCGGGCCCGTCGGGGCTGCGCAGCCCGGCGGGCCACGACCGCCACCGGGTGCCGTGCACCTCGGCGAGGGCGCACCAGGTCGCGAAGTCGGTCAGCCCCGGCCCCTCCGTGTCGGTGTACCGCCGGTAGGCGGCCTGCCGGGCCGCGTCGAGCGGTACCCGGTGGAGGAGTTCCAGGGCGCGGAACTTGAGGTCGCGGACGGCCGCCCGGTCGATCAGTGCGCCGGTGAGGACGGCCTCGCGCAGTCGGCCCCCGCTCGCGGCCAGCTCCTCGACGGCGGCCCGGTCGGCGGGTGACAGGGCCGCGTACTCGGGTACCGCCTCGATGCGCAGGTTCATCGGGTCGGGGTAGCGCCGGCTGCTGGGCCGGTACGGGGACGGGTCGGGCAGCGGGCCGGGCACGTACGCGTGGAGCGGGTTGAGCTGGACGAAGTCGGCGCCGAGGGCGCCGGCCCAGCGGCCCAGGTCGGCCAGGTCGCCGAGGTCGCCCATGCCCCAGGAGCGCGTGGAGAGCACCGAGTAGAGCTGGGCCAGGAATCCCCAGCCGCGCCCGGCGGGACCGGCCAGCCGGGTGGGCGCGACCAGCAGCGGGGCGGCCTCCCGCCGGCCGGCCCGCTCGGCGTGGAGGGTGTGGCGGCCGACCGGGAGTTCGGCGAGGTCCGTGCCGAGGTCGCGGACGGGCCTGGTCCGGCCGTCCTCGGTCTCGACCAGCAGGTCGGTGCGGGGCGGTGTCCGCAGGTCGGCGCGCGGGCGTCCGGAGCGGAGCACGACGCTGGGCGGGAGCAGGCGCTCGGCGAGGGCGCGCCGGCGCTCGGACAGGGCCGCCCGGACGGAGCCGCCGGTGGCGGCGTCGACGCCCAGGGCGGCCAGCACGGCCCGCAGCGTGTCCGGGGAGGTCTCGATCCGTCGGCCGAGGTCGGTGGTCCAGTGGGTGGAGACGCCGTGCAGTTCGGCCAGTTCGGACAGCTCACGCGTGGGCGACATCGGTCGGGCTCTCCCGTCGGTCGGTGGTGGATGGGGCGGCGGCGGGCCGGTCGGCGGCGGGTCGGCCGGCGTCGGGCGGGAAGTACCGTTCGAGCACCACCGCGACCCCGTCCTCCTCGTTGCTGGGGGCCGTTTCGTCCGCGCGGCGCCGGAGTTCGGCGTGGGCGTTGCCCATGGCGACCCCGTATCCGGCCCACTCGATCATCGGGATGTCGTTGGGCATGTCGCCGAACGCGATGGTGTCGGCGGGGGTGAAGCCGAGCAGGGCGGCCGCGGCGGCCAGTCCGCTCGCCTTGCTGACTCCGGCGGGGAGCAGTTCCACCAGCCCCTCGCCCGAGTGGGTGACGGCGACCTCGTCCGCGCAGACCCGTCGGGCCAGCGCGGCGAGCTCGTCGTCGCCCAGGTGGTCGTGCCGGATCAGCACCTTGTCCACGGGCCGCGCCCAGAGGTCGTCCGGGCTCTCGGCCAGCCGCCAGCCGTGCCGCAGACGGCTCTCGAACCCCGGTGTGACCAGGAAGTCCCCGGCCAGGCCGGCGGTCACCACCGCGAGCCGCAGCGGCCCCGCCTGCTCGGCGATGCGCGCGACCAGCGGTCGCACGGTCGGACCGTGCAGGCCCTGCGAGGACAGCAGCCGGTCGGCGCCGACGTCGTAGAGCTGGGCGCCCTGGCCGCAGACCGCCAGTCCCCGGTAGTCGAGTCGTTCCAGCAGGGTCCGGCAGCCGGCCGCGGCCCGGCCGGTGACCACCAGGTGGAGGGCGCCGGACGCCTCGGCCCGCGCGAGCGCGGCCCGCGTCCGGGCGGAGAGGCTGAGGTCGCCGCGCAGCAGGGTGCCGTCCAGGTCGGTGGCGACCACCCCGAAGGGCGGCGGACGGCGGCGGGTGGGTGCGGTCATGGGTCAGTCCCTCTCCAGTCCGGCGCCGACCGGCGTGACCCGCCGGGGGGTTTCCAGCGGGCACTCGTCCCAGGCGGAGCGGCCGTCGCGCAGCCGCAGCAGGAGGACCAGCGGCCCCGGCGGCCGCTCCCGCAGCACGGTGGTGAAGTACCCCTCGGCCCCGGCCAGCCGGTGCTCGCCGGTCGGCAGTACGAGCAGCACGCTCTCGGCGTGCGGCAGGCGGTAGTCGATCCGCAGGCCGTCGGCGACCGGCTCGACCAGGCAGCGCCCGTCCACGAGGGCGGTTCGGCCCGGGTCGTCCAGGAGGACGGCGAGTTCGGCGCAGCGGGCGAAGTCGGCCCTGGCGTACGCGGCGGCGAACAGCTGCTCCAGCGCGGTCCGGTCCACCGCCGGCACACATCTGCGGTAGTTCGCCAGGTCACCGCGGTCGAGCGCCGATTCGGCGATCTCGCGCCGGTGGGTGACCCAGTCGGTGTCGGCCAGGCTCTCGAACCAGCCGTACCCGGCGGCCCGCTCCGGCGTCAGTCCGGGCAGGACTCCGGCGGCGGCGGCCGCGAAGGTCGCCAGCCGGGTGGTGGCGGCCTTGCGCCAGGTGAAACGGCGGGCGAGCGCACGGGAGTTGTCGGAGAGGCGGCGGTACTCGGCCGGGTCCTCGCGGTGGATCCGGGCGGCCTCCAGGATCCGGTCCGCCAGGGCGGCGGCGAGCAGCGGGTCGTCCTCGGTGAACGAGCGGGGGACGGCGAAGCCGGTGGCGTCCGGGTGTTCGCGCGGCAGCTGGTGCCGGTAGTGGGTGGTGACCTCCTGTGCGGTGCCGATCGGCACCGCGCCGCAGGCCATCAGCTGTCCCTGGGCGATCAGGAAGGAGTCCAGCTCGAACTTGGACGGGAAGAGGCAGAAGTCGGCCGCCACGGCCTCCCGGTGGAGCACGTCCTCACCGGCCATGGACCAGTCCAGCCGGACCCGCCCGGGGTGACGGTTCGCGACCTCCTCGAAGAAGGGGTCGCCGACCGGGCTGACCACGCCGTCCCCGCCGGCCGCGACGGCGCAGCGGACGACGAAGTTGACGTCCGGGTCGACGGCGAGCACGGCGTCGATCGCCCGGAACAGTTCGACCTGCCCCTTGTGGTGCACGGAGAAGCGGGCCACGTGGTAGAAGGTCGGCAGGGCCGGGTCCAGCCCGCGGGCGGTGAGCAGTCGCGCGCGGTCGGCCCCGGCCGGGTCGCGGGCCAGCCAGCCGTCGGGCACGGCGCAGCCGCCGACGAACTGGCGGGCCGCCGACTCCCGGACGATCCGCGCGACGGTCAGGTCCTGGAAGGCGCGTTCGAAGGGCGTGTCCCGGAAGGTGGAGTAGAAGTCCAGCTGACCGGGGGTGAGGAAGTCCAGCAGGTCGCAGTTGGCGGCGACGAGCGCGTAGTAGCCGATGCCGTCGGCGGTGGGGCGGTCGGCCAGGTGGGTGCTCGGCAGCTGGGAGGTCATCGCCGCGGCGAGCCCGCCGGTGGCCGGCGGGTCGGCGAGCGCGTCCAGGTCGGCGTCGGTGTCGAACAGTTCCAGCAGCCGCTCCAGCTGCGGCCGGTGGACCTGCTGGTTGATCGGCATGTTGCTGGCCAGGGTGCTGACCACCAGGAAGCGCGGGTCGGTGCGCAGCACCGGCGGCAGCAGGTAGTGGTAATACGGCTCGTAGGCCTGCACCACCGCGGGCTCCGCGCCCAGGTCGAGGTGGGCGCGCAGGAAGCGCAGGCCGGAGACCTGGAAGACGAGCGGCTTGAAGAAGGCCAGGTCGTGGCCCTCGCTGGTGCGGGCCGGGTAGATCCGCTCGGGCAGCAGGTCGAGGTACTCGTCGGACAGGAAGTAGATGTCGACGCCCTCGTGCCGGAGCCGGTGGGCGCGGGTGGTGAGCCGCAGTTCGAGCTCGGCGGGGTGGCCGGGCCAGACGGCGCGGTCGAGTACCAGCGGCACGGTGTGCCGGTCGACGTGGTCCAGTTCCTCCAGCTCGTAGTGGGCCCTGAGGTGTTCGAGGCAGCCGTGCGCCGGGGTGATCACGGAGACGCGGTGGCCCTGGTCGGCGAACTCGCGGGCCAGGTTCCACACCAGTGAGGCGAGGCCGCCACGCATGAGGCGGATGTCGAAGCCCACGCTCTCGAAGGCGAATTTGACGATGTGCACCGCCGGGTCCTCTCTGTCGTCGCGTCGGTCGTGCTGTCTCAGGCCTCGCCGGGGGCGTGCAGCGTGAGCAGGGTGTGCGCGGCCAGGGTGGCGGCGTCGGTGATCCGTCCGGACCGGACGAGGGCGCGCCATTCGTCCGGATCGGCCCAGCGCTGGACCATGTCCGCCTCGGAGGCCTCCCGCTCCGGCTCCCCCGCCGTCAGCTGTTCCGCCAGGAAGACGTGGCAGCCCTGGCTGGAGTAGCCGTAGGCGACGTGCAGCCGGCCCAGGTAGGTCATCCGGGCGGCCCGCAGGCCGGTCTCCTCGCGCAGTTCGGCGCGGGCCAGGTGGAGCGGGGCCGCGCCGTGGTGGCCCTCGGGCCAGGAGCCCTGCGGGAACTCCCAGTACCGGCCGCCGGCCGGGTAGCGGTACTGCTCCACCAGGTGCACCCGGCCGTCCTGGCGGGGGACGACCAGGGCGTAGTCGGGTTTGTCGACCACCCCGTATCGGCCGGCGCTGCCGTCGGCCCGTTCGATGTCGTCCTCGCGGACGGTCATCCACGGGTTGCGGTAGACCTCGCGGGAGCGGACGGTGCGGATCACGGGTTGTCCTCCAGCAGGGCTCGGGTGCCCTCGGCGACTCCGCGCACCCGCAGGCCGTGGGCGGCCAGGAAGCCGGCCAGCCGGTCGCTGGTCAGGCAGGTGTTGGTGGGGCGGCTGGCGTAGCGGCCGGCGGCCTTGGGCACCTTGCGGACCAGCGCGCGGGGCACGCCGAGGCCGTCGGCGACGGCCTCGGCCCAGGCTGCCCGGGAGATCCGGTCGGGGCCGCCCAGGTGCAGCAGCGGGGGCGCCGCGCCGGCCAGCGCGGCGGCGGTGACGGCGGCGACGTCCTCGACCAGGACGGGTGTCGTCCACTGGTCGTCCGGGGCCTCCACCGGCTCGCCCCGGCGCAGGCTGTGGGCGCAGGCCGAGAAGAAGTTGAGCCACTTCCCGGCGTCGGCCGGCTCCCAGCCGTAGACCAGGCTGACCCGCAGCACGGTGGCGCCGGGTGTGCGTCCGACGATCTGCTCGGCCCGGAGCTTGGCCCGGCCGTAGGCGTTCGCGGGGGTGGTGGGCGCGTTCTCGTCGTTGGCCGGCGAGCTGCCGTCGAAGACGTTGTCGGTGGAGATCAGCACCGTCCGGCAGCCGGGTGCGGCGGCCGTGAGGTTGGCCGCCGCGGCCGTGTGCAGGTCGGCGGCGCGTTCGGGGTTGGCCTCGCACCAGGTCACGTCGGAGGGGCCGTGCACGAGCACCAGCCGGTCCGGGCGGACCTGCTGCACCACCCGGGCGCAGGACCGGGCGTCGGCCGCGTCGAGCGCCACCCAGGGGGCGGGCGGGGCGGTGAGCGGGTGCCGGGAGGCCAGCACGGGGCGGTCGCCGGAGGCGGCCAGCCGGGTGGCGACGGCGCGTCCGACGAAGCCGCTGCCGACGATCAGGGTGCGGGTCACCGGGCGGCCACCGCCTGCCGGGCGGTGCCGCGGGCGGTGAGCAGCCGGCCGGCGCCGATCAGCCCGTGGTCGTCGTCCGGCTCGCCGAGGACGACCATCCGGCCGATCTCCTCGGCGCTCAGGCCGAAGCAGCCGAGCCGTCGGAGCTCCTCGGTGAGCAGTTCGACGAAGCGCGGGCCGACGGCCAGGGCGAAGCCGCCCATCAGGACGTAGCGCCGTACGCCGATCGAGGCGAAGACCGAGGTGATCGCGGAGGCGAGGTGGGCGAGGCCGCCCCGCAGCACGGCGGTGGCGAACGCGTCGCCGGCGCGGACGGCGGCGACCAGGGCGCGGTTGTCGAGCCGCGCGGGGTCGGGCGCGTCCTGCGCGAGCCGGGAGCCGGCGTAGCCGGCCGGGTCGGCGAGGGCCGCGCGGCGGGCGGCGGCCTGCATGCCGCGGCCCGAGGCGATGGCGCCGAGGTGGCCGCGTCCGCCGCAGTCGCAGCGCGGCGCCCGCGGGGACGGGTCGCTCGTCCAGTGGCCGAGCTCGCCGCCGTGCCCCTCGGAGTCGAGCAGCACCTCCCCGGCGCGGTAGACCTTGCTGCCGATCCCGGAGCTGACGGTGATCAGGCAGAACGGCTGCCGGCCCTCGGTGGCGACGTACCGCCAGACGGCGGCCGTCAGGTCGTTGACGACGACGACCGGGAGGCCGAGCCGCTCCTCCAGCAGCAGGCGCAGCGGCAGCGGTTCGCCGCGGCCGCCCCAGACGGTGGGGGCGGTCATCACCCGGCCGTCGGCCGTGACGGGGCCCGCGAAGGCGAGCGCCAGGGCGCTGCTGCGGTGGCGCCGCACGGCCCGGCCGGCCAGTTCGGACAGTTGCGCGACGATCCGGTCCTGCAGTTCGGGCACCGGCGCGCCGGGGTGACGGTCCATGCCCTCGGTGGGGGTGCGGCGGATGTCGGTGAGCGCGTCGGTGGCGGTGTCGTAGCGGGCGATCCGCAGGGTGGTTCCGCCGAGGTCGGCGACGGTGAAGGCGGACTCAGACACGGGCCCCTCCCCGGGCGTACTCCATGGGCTGCACGTAGCCGTCCTCCAGGACGACCGCCGAGTCGATCTCGGCTCCCGCGGGCACGCTCGCGCCGGGCAGCAGGACGCTGCGGCGCACCACCGCCCCGGCGCCGATCCGCACGCCCGGGAAGGCGACGCTGTGCTCGATCCGGCCGTGGTTGGCCAGGTCGGCGGGCACCACGCTGCGCTCGACGCCCGGGGCCCGGACGACCAGGCCGCGCGCCGTCGCGGGCCGGACCGTGAGCGGCAGCCGGTCGAGGGGCAGGGTCGGGCCGTCCCCCACCATGGCCAGGTGGGCCCGGTGGTAGCGCTCGACGGTGCCGATGTCCTCCCAGTGCCCGGGGACTTCGTAACCGAGGATCCGCTCGCCCCCGGCGAGCATGGCGGGGATGACGTCGCGGCTGATGTCGTGCTGCCAGTCGGTGCCGTCGAGGTGTTCCAGGTAGCGGTGCAGCACCGTCGCGTCGAAGACGCAGAAGGCGGCGAACACCAGGTCGCTGGTCGGCTCGGCGGGCTTCTCCACGAAGCCGGTCAGCCGCCCGGCGGCGTCGAACTCGACCATCCCGAAGAGGTGGACGAAGCGGCGTTCGATCCGCTGGTAGGCCACGGTGAGCGCGGCACCGGTGCGGCGGTGCCGCTCGATCAGCGGGCGGTAGTCGAAGCGGTAGACGTGGTCCGCGTGCAGCACCAGCACCTCGCTGGTGCCGGGGCCGAAGACGTAGCGGGCCTTGCGGATCAGCGCGTCCGCGGTGCCCCGCTCCGGCGGCCCGTCGGGGCGGACGAGCGCGCTCGCCCCGCCCTCGCGGTACGCCCGGTCGTAGGGGCCGAAGTGCACCCGGAAGCCGGGGCGCCACCACGTCCGGTGCAGGTCGTCCATCAGCTGCTTCTCCTCGTACTGGGAGAGCAGCAGCACCTCGCCCAGACCGGAGGCGGCGGCGTTGGCGAGCGAGAAGTCGATCAGGCGGCAGGCGCCGCCGAAGGGCACCAGCGGCTTGAGCCGGCCGTGGCCGAGCCGGCCCATCCGGCGGCCCTCGCCGCCGGCCAGCAGGACGGTGCGCACGGAGTCAGCCATGTCGGATCACGTCCCAGGTCGCGCGGCCGGTGGTGAGGGTGAGCAGGAAGTGCAGGTCCTCGCCGGGGGCCGGCAGCGGGCAGGTGAACACGTCGCCGCTGCGGTCGAGCTGGTGCACGATCACCTGCCGGCGGCCCGGTCCCGGCGGGGCGAGCCGGACCAGTTCGACCCGCTCGGCGTGCGGCAGCCGGTAGACGATCGAGCCGTCCTCGACGGTGCAGCGCCCGTCCAGCCTGGCGCGCAGCGCCGGGTCGCGGTCCGCGGTCGGCTCGCAGCGGACGAAGTCGGCGCGGGCCCAGGCCGCTTCGAACAGGGCGCGGTCGGTCGCCGGGTCCGGTTGCTGGCAGCGCCGGTGGGCCTCGGCGTCGCCGAGCCGGGCGGCGGCCTCGGCCACCGCGGCCCGGTCGCTCTCGTACGCCTCGTCCGGCAGCAGGTCGAACCAGCCGTGCCGGAGCACGCGGTCCAGGCCCAGCTCCGGCGAGCGTCCCTCCCAGAGCGGGGTGAAGGCCGCCACGTGCAGGTCGGCGGCGTGACTCCAGGTGAACCGCCGGGCGTTGGCGACCGCGTTGGCGCGCAGCCGGCGGTACTCCTCCGGCCGCTCGCGCAGCAGTGCCGCGGCCTGGTGGATGCGCCGGGCGAGGGCGTCGGCGAGCAGGGGGTCGTCCTCGGCGAACGAGCGGTTGACGGCGAAGCCGGTGGCCCGCTCGGCCTCGGGGCCGGCCAGCGGGTCGGCGACGTGTCCGAAGTGCGCCATGCCGCGCTGGGCGGTGGCGATCGGCACCGCGCCCGCGGCCATCGCCTCGCCCTGGGCGATCAGGAAGGTGTCCATCTCGAACTTGGACGGGAAGAGGCAGAAGTCCGAGGACGCCGCGTACTCGACGATCCGCCGCTCGTCGACGCGCTGCCACTCCAGGTGCACGCGGCCCTCGTGGCGTCGCACCACGTCGTGGACGTAGGGGTCGTCGATCCCGGAGTCGCTGATGCAGCGCAGCACGAAGTTGGCGTCCAGGCCCTCGTTCAGGACCCGGTCGACGGCGCGGAACAGTTCGACCTGCCCCTTGTGGTTCACCGCGTAGCGCGCGTTGTGGAAGAAGGTCGGCCGGGCGGGGTCGAGCCCGAGCCCGCCCAGCACGGCGGCCCGGTCGACGGCGGGCGGCTCGCCGGTGGTCCAGGTGTCGCCGACGGCGCAGCCGCCGACGAAGCTCTTGTGGGCGTTGCGGCGCACCGTGTCGTGGATCGGCAGCCGGGTGAAGAGCTGTTCGAAGGGGGTGTCGGCGAAGTCGGTGTAGAACTCCAGGTGGCCGGGTGAGAGGAAGTCGACCAGGTCGGCGTGGTCGGCCACCAGGTCGTACACCCGGACGTGCCCCGGGCCGTACTCGTAGTGCAGGTGCGTGAGCTGCTGGTAGCCGCTCATCACCTGCTCGTGCTCGGTGAGCGGGTGTCCGGCGTCCTCGGCGGGCAGCTCGACCCCGGCGCCGAGGAACTCCAGCAGCCGTTCCACCTTCGGGCGGTAGACCTTCTTGGTGATCGGCATGTTGCTCTGCACGGTGCCCACCACCAGCTTGTCCGGGTCGTGGCGGAACGCCGCGGGCATCAGGTAGTGGTAGTACGGCTCGTGGGCGTGCAGGACGGCCTTCTCCTCGGCGAACCGCTCGCGCACGAAGCGGATGCTGTCCACCTGGTAGGCGAGCGGTTTGAAGAAGACCAGGTCGTGGCCCTTGCTCTGGTAGGGCGGGTAGAACCGGTCGGGCAGTTCGTCGAGCAGCCGGTTGGAGAGGAAGTAGAGGTCGACGCCGTCCAGGCGCAGCAGGTGCGCGGTGGTGGTCAGCGGGATCCGCACCTCGGCGGGGAAGCGCTCGCCCCAGGTCTGCGGGTCGAGGACGAGGGGCAGCTCGTACTCGTCCCGGTAGTCCAGGGTCTCCAGGTCGTGGAGGCGCCGCAGGTCGTCCAGCCGGCCGTGGGCCGGGGTGACGATGGAGACGCGGTGGCCGCGGTCGGCCAGCGCCTTGGAGAGGTTCCAGAGGTAGACGGAGGTGCCGCCCTGGATGAGGCGGTGGTCGAAGCCGCCGCACTCGAAGTAGGTCTCGATGATGTGCACGGGTGTCAGTCCTTCGCCGCGGAGGCGGGGAGGCGGGCGGCCTCCACGGCGTGCCGCAGGTTGATCGCCGCGTGGTAGGCGCGGTCGTGGGCGTACGCGTAGTCGAGTTCGTGGACGAGGCGGCGCAGCCGCAGCAGCCGCCAGGCGGGGTGGCCGGCCAGCGGCCGGCCGTCGGTGATCAGCAGGTCGCCGGTGCGGGCCGCCCAGAGCCGGGCGGCGGACGCGAGCCGGGCCAGCTCGGCGACGTGCCGGGGGGTCCAGCCGGGGGTGTCCGGCGCCGCGCCGGCGGCGAGCAGCAGCGCCGTCCGGCAGGTGTCCTCGGGGTCCGTCCGGAGCGTCCGGGCCGCGTGGTCGGCCAGCTCGTCGGCGGTGAAGATCTCCAGGCCGCGTTGCAGGGCGGCGAGGTCCTGCCAGGGCGACTGCGCGGTGGACGGGTCGGCCGGGTCTGTCTCCGGGGTGGAGAGGTCGATCACGCACAGCTCCCAGCTGCCGTCCGCGCGCTCGCGGCGCAGCAGGTGGGACAGGTGCAGGTCGCCGTGGCAGGGGCCGGCCGGCCAGGGCCGCGGTGGCAGGGCGGCGATCCGCGCCAGCTCGCGGTCGAGACCGGCGGCGGCGGCCTGCCGGACGGCGACGGGGAAGCGGTCGTCGTCGAGGATCAGCGGGCGCAGCGCGGCGGTCCGCCCGGCGGTCTCGGCGAGGAAGTCGCTCGCCGGGAACTCCGGGTGCGGGCCGAGCCGTTCGGCCAGGTCCCGGTGGAACTCGTGCAGGAACCGGCCGGTCGCGCGCAGCGGCCCGGCCAGGGCGCGCTGGGAGTCGGCGACGGCGTCCTCCGGGTCGGCGCCGGCGTGCAGGAGGGGCCACATGGCGCGGATCGCGGCGCTCAGCGGAACGTTCAGGCCGTCGCCGTCGACGTAGCGGTAGAGCACGCCGAGCGGCTCCCGGCGGCCGGTGGCGGTCTCCACGTAGGCGTAGTCGCCGGCCGGCTGCTGGGTCCGGCCGCCCGGCGCCATCAGGCGGAGCAGCTCGGGCTCGCGGGTGCCGACGCCGATCCGCCGGTACGTCTTGTGGGCGTGCGCGGCGCCGCCGAGATCGAGCAGCGAGAGCGCGTTGGAGGACCAGCCCGGGTCGAACGGCAGCCGGCCGCGGTACTCGGCGGGGTCGCCGCGGAACTCGATCAGGTTGCCCCGGGCGGTGGGCAGCCGCAGGCCGTCCCGCAGGGCCCGGACGACCAGTTCGTCGTACTCGGGGGTGCGGTCGGCGCCGCGGCCGGGGTCGTCGTCCATGACGGGCACGAACCAGCGGCCGGTGCGCTCGCCGGCGGGGGCGACGATCAGCAGGCGGACGGTCTCCAGCGTGGCCTGGTCCAGGAGTTCGAACCGCCCGGCGCGGCGGCCGGTCTCGTCGATCCAGGAGGCCCGGCGCAGGAGGTCGACCGTGGCCGGCGGAAGGCTGCCGAGCAGCAGGGTGTCCATGTTCAGCTCCCGGTCATCTCGTAGCGGTCGACGCCCCGGTGCCACACCAGCAGGGCGAGTGCCGCCAGGGCGGCGGTCACCACCGGCAGCCAGCGCAGCAGGTCCGTCGCTCCGAAGAGCAGGTAGGACGCGGGGGCGTAGGCGGTGAAGGCGTAGGGCAGCAGGCAGGTGAGCAGCCACCGCAGGGAGGGGTGGTACAGGTCGAGGGGGTAGCCGGCGAAGTCGCCCAGCTGGTTGGCGGCGTACAGGGCCGGGAAGCTGTTGGTGGTCCAGAAGGACAGCGCGGCGAACGCCGTCTTGATCGAGGCGAGGATCAGGGCGCCGCACAGCACCAGCAGCGGGACGAGCAGCAGCCGGCCGGCGCTCGGGCCGAGGTCCAGCTGGTCGGCGGCGTACCAGGTGATGGCCACGCCGGTGACCAGCTCGCCGAAGCCGTCCGGGTAGAGGAAGCGTTCGGACAGCAGCGCGTACAGCGGGTGGACCGGCCGGATCAGGTACCGGTAGAACTCGCCGGACTGCACCAGGCGCCGTGCCAGGATCCACAGTTGGTCGGTGAACAGCCGGTCCAGGCCGCGCGGGAGGAGCGAGAACCCCAGCAGGAACAGCACCTGGTGGAAGTTCCATCCCGCGATCAACGGGACCTGCCGGAACACCATCCCGACCACGGCGAGCTGGCCGCCCACCCGGAGCAGCAGGCCGCCCGCCCCGAGGGCGAAGTCCATCCGGTACTCGGTCAGCCGGTGCAGGCTGACGGCGCTCAGGTACCAGGTCAGCCGGGTGTAGCGGGCCGCGGTGGTGAACGCGCTCATCCGCCCAGCACCTCCACCCTGCGAACGGCCCCGCGCCAGGCGAGGGCGGCCAGGGCGGTCAGGCCGACGGCCCAGCCGGCCTGACCGGCCAGGATCCCGGCGGCCTCGGCGGGCCCCCCGTAGTGGCCGAGCAGCAGCCGCAGCGGTCCGTCGACCAGGGCCTGGAACGGCAGCAGGTGCGCGACGGCGGCCAGCGGCCCCGGCATCAGGGCGAGCGGCACGACCTGGCCGGCGAAGAACGCCACCACGCTGTCCTTGACGATCCGCACGCCCCAGATGTTGGTGGTGACGAAGCCGGCCAGGCCGACCAGCAGGTTCACCCCGAACCCGATCACCAGCGAGAGCCCGGCGGACAGCGCGAACAGCAGCCCGCCCGCCCAGCTCGGCGCGGACAGCGGCAGCAGCAGCGCGTACAGCAGCACCACCGGGACGGCGACCGTCCCGGCGTTGACCAGGGAGACCGGCAGACCGGCGGCGAACCGCGCCAGCGGGTAGCTGACCGGGCGCAGCAGCGAGACCGCGATGTCGCCGCGCTGGACCTCCCCGGCCACCTCCTCGTCCACCCGGCTGGCCTGGAGCAGCGCCAGCATCTGGGCGAGCAGCACGTACGTGGTCAGCTCGGGCAGGTCGTACCCGCCGGGCAGGCCGCCGGTGCGGCCCGCGTACACCGCGCGCCAGAGGAAGACCTGGAGGCCGACGGCCGTGGTCGCGGTGACCGCGTTGATCACGAAGGTCGAGCGGTACTGCAGCAGGCCCTGCAGGCCGGCGGCGGCGAACGGGGTGTAGCGGCGCCAGGTGACGGCGAGCGGGGAGCGGCGGTGCCAGGTGGCGGCGGCCGTCACAGCAGCGCCTCCCGGGGCTCGGCCCGGCCGGTGTAGATCCGGCGGAGCACCGTTTCGAGGTCGGGCTCGGGGGCGACGCAGTCGGTGACGTCGAAGTGCTCCAGCAGGAAGCCCATCACCTCCCGGGCGGACGAGTGCCGGGTCGGGTACTCGACCCGGATCCGTCCGCCCTCGACCGGCCGGGCGGTCACGCCCGGCAGCCTGTCCTCGATCATCGCGATCGCCTGGGCCGGCGCGGGCCAGCCCTGGTGCTCGAAGACGACCGCCCGGGTGTCGGCGGCGCGCAGCAGCTCGTGCACGGTGCCCTGGTGCACCACCTCGCCCCGGTTGACGACCAGGACCTGGTCGCAGATCGAGGTGATGTCGCCGATGTCGTGGCTGGTGAGCATGACGGTCGTGCCGAGTTCGGCGTTGACCCGGTTGACCAGTTCGCGCACGGCCCCCTTCAGGACCAGGTCCAGACCGACGGTCGGCTCGTCGAGGAACACGACGGCCGGATCGTGCAGCAGGCTCGCGGCCACCTCGGCGCGCATCCGCTGGCCGAGGCTCAGCTGCCGCACGGGAGTGCTGCCGAGGGCGTCGAGGTCGAGCAGCTCGCGGTAGAGCGCCATGTTGCGCCGGTAGACCGGGGCGGGGATCTCGTGGATGCGGCGCAGGATCCGGAAGGAGTCCGGGACCGGGAGGTCCCACCAGAGCTGGCTCCGCTGGCCGAACACCACGCCGATGTTGGCGGCGTTGCGGCGGCGCTCCCGGTACGGCTCCAGGCCGGCCACCAGGCAGCGGCCGGAGGTCGGGTTCATGATCCCGGTCAGCATCTTGACGGTGGTGGACTTGCCCGCGCCGTTGGCGCCGATGTAGGCGGCCCTGGCGCCGGCCGGGATCTCGAAGGAGACCCCGGAGACGGCGCGCACCAGGCGGTGCTCCCGGCTGAACAGCGTGCCGAGGCTGCCGAGCAGGCCGGGCCTGCGCTCGTAGACCTTGAACTCCTTGACCAGGTTCTCCGCGACGATCACCGGCCGGCCTCCGTGACCTGCTCCAGGGCGCGCCCGAGCAGGGTGATGCCCTCCTCCAGGAGCGCCCGGTCGATGGTGAACGGCGGGGCGAGCCGGATGATGTGGCCGCCGAGCGAGGTGCGCAGTCCGAGGTCGAGGGCGGCGAGGTAGACGGCGCGGGCGATCTCGGGCGCGGGCTCCCGGCTCTCCCGGCTGCGGACGAACTCCAGCCCGTGCAGCAGTCCGAGCCCCCGGACGTCGCCCAGGACCTCGAACCGGGACTTGAGTTCGGCCAGCCGGTCGTCGAGCAGCGCGCCGAGGGTACGGACGTTCTCGATCAGGGTGTCGCGGGCCACCACCTGCAGCGTGGCCTTCGCGGCGGCGATGCCCAGCGGGTTGTTGGCGTAGGTGGAGGCGGTGGAGCCGGCCCCGGCCGCCCGCGGGTGGCGCAGCACCTCCGCGCGTCCGGCCAGGACGGCGAACGGGAAGCCCGAGGCCATGCCCTTGGAGAGGGCGACCAGGTCGGGCTGGACGCCGAAGCGCTCGCTCGCCAGGAAGCTGCCGGTGCGACCGCCGCCGGTGAGGACCTCGTCGGCGACCAGCATGACCCCGTTCTGCCGGGCGCTGTCGGCGATCTGCTCCCAGTAGCCGGGTGGCGGCACGATGACTCCGGCCGCGCCGAGCACCGGCTCGAAGACCAGCGCCGACACGTTGGACTTCTCGGTGATGTGCCGCCGGACCAGCGAGGCGCACCGCACCCCGCAGGAGGGGTACTCCAGTTCGAGCGGGCAGCGGTAGCAGTACGGCGAGTAGCCGAGGATGCTGTTGCCGGCGTGGGCCTGGTTGCCGATGTCCCAGTGCACCAGCATCCGGGCGCCCTGGGTCTTGCCGTGGAAGCCGTGGCGCAGCGCGCCGATCCGGTTGCGGCCGGGGTCGGCGACGGCCTGCACGGCGCGCAGCGCGGCCTCGACGACCTCGGCCCCGGTCGAGAAGAAGCCGTAGGTGTCGAGCTGTTCGGGCAGCAGGCGGGCGAGCAGCTCGCACAGCTCGGCCCGGTCGGCGGTGGCGAAGTCGTGGACGTTCCACAGCCGGCCGGCCTGCTCGGTGAGCGCCGCGACCACCTCGGGGTGGCAGTGGCCGAGCGACTGGGTGAGGGTTCCGGCGGCGAGGTCGATGTACTGGTCGCCGTCGAGGTCGGTGAGGACGGCGCCGCTGCCCTCGACGAACACCCGGCGCCCGAGGGCGGACTCCTCCGAGGCTCCCGGCGCGAGGCGGACGGCCTCCCGGGCCAGCAGCTCGCTCTGGCGCGGGCCGGTCACCGGGCGCCGCCCATCGGGCCGACCTCGAAGACGAGCAGCTGGAGGTCCTCGTCCGAGGCGTTGGCGAGGCCGTGCTCGCCGTACGCGCGGTTGGGGACGACGTCCCCGGCCCGGACCTCGAACTCCTCGCCGTCCAGGGTCATCAGGCCCCGGCCGGACAGGATCACGTAGGTCTCCTCGTCGTCGGCGTGGCGGTGCAGGCCGATCGAGGTGCGGGGCGGCAGCACCACCAGGTCGATGAAGGCGACGGGGGCCGGGGCGCTCTCGCCGTGGTAGGCCCGGTGGGCGAGGATCGTGCCGGCACCCCCGTGGTCGGCGTTCACCCCTCGGAGCAGGCCCTCGTGCAGGTTGGACACCCGGCTGCGGGTCACACCACGGGCCGGCGGCGGTTCGGCGGGACTCATCTCGGTGCGGGCTCCTGTCGGGGACGGGACGGACGGGGCGGACAGGGCGGACAGGGCGGACAGAGCGGACGGGACGGACGGGGCGGACGGGGCGTCCGTCGGCGGGCCGGGTTCAGTGCGCGACGGCGAGCGGACCGGGGAGGGTTCCCGACCGGACGGCCAGGGCGTCCAGCGCCTCCTCCAGCGCGGCGGCCGGGATGTCCTCCAGGTCGTCGACGAAGACCGCGGAGCCGATGCCGTCGGGCACCACCAGGTGCAGCCGGCGCCCGCGCCGCTCCCAGGACGCTCTCAGGGCCCGCTGCATCAGCTCGGGCGTGCAGGTCTGCGGGTCGTGCACCGGAAGGCCGAGGCGGGAGATCAGGCGGACGATCCGCTCGCAGTCCTCGGCGCCGATCACGCCGAGCACGCGGGCGAGTTCGCTGGAGATCGCCATGTCGACGGCCACCGACTCGCCGTGGGCGATCCGGTAGTCACTGGCCGTCTCGATCACCGGCCCGAAGGTGTGCCCGAAGTCGACCAGCCGCGCCAGGTCGTTCTCGCGGAGGTTCGGGCAGAGCTCCTCCATCATCAGCGCCATGGAGGTGCGCAGTACGTAGTCCTCGACGCCGCGCCCACCGTCGGCGGCCAGCCACGAGGGGGGCGGGCAGGGCTGCCGGAAGACCTCCGGGCACTCCTCCAGGGCGCGGAACAGCCGCGCGTCCTTGATGACCGCCATCTTGGCGATCTCCCCCAGCCCGCAACGGATCTGGCGCGCGGGCAGGGTCCGGAGGAAGGCCGGATCGTTGATCGACGCGTGCGCCGGGTGGTACGACCCGAGCATGTTCTTGGTGCCGAGGGCGTTGACCCCGGTCTTGACGCCGACGCCGACGTCGACCTGGCCCACCAGGGTGGTGTTGACCTTGATGTAGCGCACGCCCCGGCAGTAGACGGCCGCCGCGAACCCCACCGTGTCGCAGGTGACGCCGCCGCCGACAGCGATCATCACGCCGCGCCGGTCCAGCCCGGCGGCCTTGGCCTCCGCGCAGATCCGCTCGACGGAGTCCATGGTCTTCTGTGCCTCGCCGCCGCCGATCACCACCACGCTCCAACTGCCCGGCGCCAGACGCTCGGCCAGGTAGCGGCGTAGCTGTTCGCCGTAGAGCCGGTCCACGGACGGGCCGAGGAAGGCGATCACCCGGCGCCCTTCGCAGTACTCGGCCAGCAGCGGGTTCCCCGGTGCGAACACGCCGTCGGTGAGGTCGACGCGGTACGAAGTCCCCTCCGGTGCGCGGAGCGCGAAGCCCCCGTCGTCGGCCCGCACCCCGTGCCCGGCCCATGCTGTCTGCTCCGCCACAACGCTCCTCGGATCGGCCGGTCCCTGACCGGACGTGCCGTCAACTGCGGTAACGGGCCAGAGTTAAACAGTTGATAGCCAGATATGGCAAGGATCTTCAGAAACTTGCAGCAATCTCTTGCAGCGGCTTGGGGCCGGTGCGAGCATCGAGGCTCCGCCACCCGAGGAGTCCTCAGATGACCGCACCCATGACGGCGCCGGCCCCCGCACGCACACGTTCGGACTGGTGGGAGGACGCCGTCATCTACCAGGTCTATCCGCGCAGCTTCGCCGACAGCGACGGCGACGGCTGCGGGGACCTGAACGGAATCCGCGACCGTCTGGGCCACCTGCGGGAGCTGGGTGCCGACGCGCTCTGGATCTCGCCGTTCTACACCTCACCGCAGGCCGACGGCGGCTACGACGTGGCGGACTACCGAGCCGTCGACCCGGTGTACGGCACGGTCGGCGACGCCGACGCGCTGATCACCGACGCGCACGCCCTCGGCCTGCGGGTGATCGTCGACGTGGTCCCCAACCACTGCTCGGACCAGCACCCGTGGTTCCTGCAGGCACTGCGCGAGGGCGCCGGCTCCCCGCTGCGGTCCCGGTTCCACTTCCGCCCCGGCCGCGGCCACGGCGGCGAGGAGCCGCCGAACGACTGGATCTCCCTGTTCGGCGGCCCCGCCTGGACGAGGACCACCGAACCCGACAGCACCCCGGGCGAGTGGTACCTGCACCTCTTCGCCGCCCAACAGCCCGACCTCAACTGGGACTCCACCGCCGTCCAGGACGAGTTCCGGTCCATCCTGCGGTTCTGGCTGGACCTCGGCGTGGACGGATTCCGGGTCGACGTCGCGCACGGCCTGGTCAAGGCCCCGGGCCTGCCCGACCTCGGACGCTACGAACAGCTCGGGCTCCTCGGCGAAACGTCGGTGCCGTACTTCGACCAGGACGGCGTCCACGAGATCTACCGGTCCTGGCGCGGCCTGCTGGAGGAGTACCCGGGCCAGCGGATCGCGGTGGCGGAGGCCTGGTCCCGGACCCTGGACCGCACCGCCCGCTACGTCCGCCCCGGCGAGCTCCACCAGGCCTTCAACTTCAAGTTCATGAACGCGCCCTGGGACGACGTCCGGCTGCGCGAACTGATCACGATGTCCTTGGCCGCCATGGGCACCGTCGACGCCCCCACCACCTGGACGCTCTCGAACCACGACGTCATCCGGCACACCACCCGGTACGCGGAGGGCGACCCGGCCCGCGGCCTGCGCCGGGCCCGGGCCGCCGCGCTGCTGATGCTCGCGCTCCCCGGCTCCGCGTACCTCTACCAGGGTGAGGAACTGGGACTCCCCGAGGTCACCGACATCCCCGACGAGGTCCGCCGGGACCCGGCGTTCCACCGCGCCGACGGCGGCCACGGCATGCGCGACGGCTGCCGGGTCCCGCTCCCCTGGTCCGGCACCCGGGCCCCGTACGGCTTCGGCCCCGTGCCCGGCGGCCCCTCCTGGCTGCCGCAGCCCCCCGAGTGGGCCGACCTCAGCGTCGAGGCGCAGACCGGCGATCCGCGATCCGTCCTGGAGCTGTACCGCAGCGCGCTGCGCCTGCGCCGGACCCACCCCGCGCTCGGCGCCGGCCGGTCCGTCGAATGGCTGGACCTGGCACCCGGGGTGCTCGCGTTCCGGCGCGACAGCGACCAGGGCGCCGTGGTCTGCGCCGTCAACACCACCGGCGCACCGGTCCGCGTCACCGACGGCGGACTCGGTGCCCTCCTGCTCTGCTCGGCCGAACCACCGGTCACCGAGCACCCCGGCGAGGTGCTGCTGGCAGCCGACAGCACCGGCTGGTGGCTGGCCGGCTGACGAGCGGCCCCGGGGCTTCCCACCGCCGTCACTCTATCGGCGACGCCAGAGCTTGTCATCGGATCGATGACGCGCTACAAAGGTGTCAGGTGAAGCGCACTGGCCCCCTGATCCTTCTGGAGGTGTTTCGCGATGCTGATGCGCACCGACCCGTTCCGCGAACTGGACCGTCTGACCCAGCAGTTCCTGAACACGACCGGCACCTGGTCGCGTCCGACCCCGATGCCGCTGGACGCCTACCGCACCGGCGACGAGTACGTGATGTGCTTCGACCTGCCGGGTGTGAGCCCGGACGCGATCGACATCGACGTCGAGCGGAACATGCTCACCGTCAAGGCCGAGCGCCGTCCCCGCCCCGAGGGCGACGACGTGAAGTGGGAGCTGTCCGAGCGCCCGCTCGGGATCTTCTCCCGCCAGGTGATGCTCTCGGACACCCTCGACCCGGCCGGGATCAGCGCCGACTACGACGCGGGCGTGCTGACCCTCAGGATCCCGGTCGCCGAGAAGGCCAAGCCCCGCAAGATCGCCATCGGCCACAGCGGCGCCCCGAAGCAGATCCAGGCCTGACCCGCACCCCCGGAGCCGTTCCGGGCCGCCCCGCCCCCTCTCCCCCGCGGGGCGGCCCGGACGACCTCGCTACGACCTCCTCCTCGGCCGCCCCGCACCACGGCACCGCCCCTGATGACACGTCCCGCACCGCGCGGGCCCCTCTCCCCCGGAAGGCCACCGTCATGACCCGGCACCGCCACCTGATCCAGCAGGTCCGCGCCCTGGGCCGCTACCCCACCGACGAGGAAGCCGAGCGCGTCCTCACCGCGGTCCTCACCGTCCTCGGCTCCCAGCTCACCGGCGAGGAACGCTGCGACCTCGCCGCGGCGCTTCCCGAGCGGGCCCGCGCCCTCTTCGCCGCCCAGATCCCCCTTCCCGAACCGGTCACCGCCCCCGCCTTCGTCGAAGCCGTCGCCCGCAACCTGGGCACCAGCCTCACCGCCGCCCGCTGGGACACGTCCTCCGTCCTGGCCGCCCTCGGCGACCTCGCCGACGACCGGCTCACCGACCGCCTCCTCACCCACCTGCCCCGCGGCTACGCACTGCTGTTCGGCCGCGCGGACCTGACGATCGCCGCCTGAGCGGCCCCGCGCGCCCAGGCGTCCCCGCCCGACCGGGCGCCCGTTCCGGAAGCTCGACCTGCCGCCCGGAGTCGCCGTGCGCGGACCAACGGCGGCCGGTCAGAGGTCGGCCCGGCCGCCGCGGACCACGCAGGAGGCACTGTTCTCCCAGCCCCACCCGTCACCGTCGGGGTCGGAGGAAGCGCTCACGCAGTACGGGTAGCCGCTCGGCGCCCTGGTCGGCAGCGGGGGCGGGGTACTGCCGGTGTCGGCCCGGCCGCCGCGGACCACGCAGGAGGCACTGTTCTCCCAGCCCCACCCGTCACCGTCGGGGTCGGAGGAAGCGCTCACGCAGTACGGGTA